>CAUULA010000005.1:0-42545 GCA_963545855.1 uncultured Prevotella sp. | reverse complement strand
GATGACGTCGAGTCTCGTGGGCTCGGAGATGTGTATAAGAGACAGGTGCATACTAATCTACTGATTATCAGTATAATATGCCTCACAAGAAAATTGACGGGAGCAAAGCGGCAAGATATCCCCGGCAGGATTACACATCGTTTGTAACGACATTACAAGCTGCTTGTAACAGCATTACAAGCCGTTGGTAACAGTGTTATCAACGGCTTGTGACATCAAGAAAGGTTCCCTGAAGGAGTTCAGGGAGCTATCCTTAGAGCTTCCCGACCAAGTCGATGCCCGGACGAAGGGTCTTTCCCCCCTTCTTCCAACGCGCCGGACAGACTTCGCCATCGTGGCTGGCCACGAACTGGGCAGCCTCAACCTTGCGCACCAGTTCTTCGGCATTGCGGCCTATGCTGTTATCCTGTATCTCGGCAATCTTAATCTGTCCCTCCGGATTCACGAGGAAAGTACCTCTGTAGGCCACGCCCTCATCTTCCTTATAGACTCCGAATCCACGGCTCAACACCGCCAAGGGGTCGGCGAGCATGGTGTAAGGCAACTTCTTGATGGTCTCCGACGCGTCGTGCCACGCCTTGTGCACGAAATGGGAATCGGTGCTGACGGAGAAGACCTCCACGCCCATCGACTTGAGTTGCTCATAGTAGTCGGCAAGGTCTTCCAGCTCCGTAGGGCAGACGAATGTAAAGTCAGCCGGATAGAAGAAGAACAAGGCCCACTTCCCCTTGATGTCATCGTTGGAGACGGTCTTAAAGTTATCGTTCTGAAATCCTTGTACCTTGAACTGCGGTACTTGTGCATTGATAATTGGTTCCATTGTCTTTGTTTTTTTATTGAGTTATTTCATTCTGCTCTCCACGACCTCCCAGTCGATAAGTTCCCATACGGCCTTCACATGGTCTGCCCTGCGATTCTGATAGTCGAGGTAATAGGCATGCTCCCATACATCGATTCCCATCAGCGGATTCAGCCCGCTGCGCAACGGATTTCCGCCATTGGCCTCCTTGGTAATGACGAGTTTTCCGCTCTCATCCTGCGACAGCCAAGCCCAGCCTGAGCCGAAAAGCGAGGTGGCCGCCTGGGCAAACTGCTCCTTGAAAGCCTCGAAACCACCGAAATCGGCATTGATGGCAGCGGCAATCCGCCCTGTAGGCACATTGTCCTTCCGCGGCGAACGGAACTGCAGGAAGTAGAGTTTATGGTTGAGAGCCTGCCCCGCATTGTTGTACATGGGTCCCTCGGGAACTGTCCGCACCATATCCTCAAGGCTCTTACCCGCAAACTCCGTGCCCTCCACAAGCTGGTTGATGGTATTCACATAGTTCTGCAGATGCTTGCCGTAATGGAAACTGACGGTCTGTTCACTGATAACTGGCTCCAGCGCATTGGGCGCATAAGGGAGCACTGGCATTGGTATATTCATAACTTTCTCGTTTTTTGAAAAATTATCACTCATCGTCATATTCGTTTGCAAAAGCAAGGAGAAAAGACTTCCCAAAAGAATTGTACTCATAATCGCGATGCTTTTAAAAAAATATTATCATGTAGTTTGTTGGTTGCAAAGGTAAGAAGAAAGGCCACATGCACAAAAAGATAATTTCTATCGGCATATAGAAATTACCTATCAGAGGCAGGCTGAGTCTCTGCCCATGGGCATTGGAGGTAATCATAATTTTTGTTCTCCGGTTGGCAAATCGAGGGAATAGTCGGTGCCGATAGCATGCTACCGATGGAAATTACCCGTCATTTGAAGGCTGTTCTTTGTTTTTTTATTTTAAAAAAATAGTTTTTTCGCCCCGAATGGACCGCTATCAGAAAAAAAGAAGTAACTTTGTCCGAAAAGGATGCACCCTTATGACCCTACAACAATTAGAATACATCATTGCCGTATATCGGCACAAGCACTTTGCCAAAGCGGCAGAGTATTGCAATGTAACGCAGCCCACGCTGAGCTCCATGATACAGAAACTGGAGGAGGAACTGGGCGTGAAGATATTCAACCGTAAGGCGCAGCCCATCAGACCCACGCCGATAGGCCTAACCATTATAGAGCAAGCCTGGAAAGTAATCGTGAGAGCACGCAGAATAAGGGAATTCGTGGAGGAGGAAAAGCTGTCGCTGCAGGGAACCATCACCATCGGCATCCTGCCTACCATTGCCCCCTATCTCATTCCCCGCTTCTTCCCGCAGCTCATGAAACAGTATCCCGACATGGATGTTCGAATCCACGAGATGCAGACCGAGAGTATCAAGAAAGCCCTGATCCGTGGAGATATTGACGCGGGAATCCTCGCCCAGCTCGACGGACTGGATGACTTCCACTGCGAGCCTCTCTTCTATGAACAGTTCTTTGCCTATGTGGCGAAGGACGATCCTCTATATAATAATAAGGTAATACGCACTGCCGACCTGACCGGAGAGTATCTATGGCTCCTGGACGAGGGGCATTGCTTCCGCGACCAACTCGTGAAATACTGCCAGCTCAAGGCCGCCAGTCACAGCAAAAAGGCCTACAGCCTCGGAAGCATAGAAACCTTCATGCGCATCGTGGAGAACGGCAAGGGCGTAACCTTCATTCCGGAACTCGCCCTGTCGCAGCTCAACGAAGAACAGACCTGCCTCGTGAGGCCTTTTGCCATTCCTACCCCTACACGCAAAATTGTAATGATAACCGGCAAGAACTTCATTCGGAAGACCTTGCGTCAGCTGCTCGTGGAAGAAATCAGAAAATCCGTACCCGCTTCCATGCTCAAACTGGGACAAGCGCAGCAGCAAGTGTAATCCGGAATACTGCCCAACAGCCTCTGTCCCGAAAGCCACCTTGTTTTTTATACATAAAAGACCAATTTCCCTTTACGATGCCCTTCAAGCGCATAGGGTAAATAAGAACCGCCCATAAACGGAGAATTACTATCTTTTATGGACACCGGCTACTCCGACAGTCAAATCAATGGGTGTTCCAAGAGACAGCCACTCGGCGAGGAGTTGAATCAGTTGGAAAGCCTGCCAATACCGCGACTCTCCTGCATTCAGCAGCCTGTTTTCCGGCTGTTCATTCTATGTATTCTGCACTCAGGTGGATGACTATAAAATAAATGAGGGGCCGGAACTCCGACCCCTCTTCTTCGTTAGTATGTTATGAAAAATTTGAGAGAATTTGAAGCTTCACAGCCTCGTTGTTTGTTTTACTAAACATTATAGAGAAAGCATAGAAATTTATCTATTTCAATAAGGGGTGCTCCTGTACTTGCACGGGCTCCACACGACTCTGCTTGAGCGTATCCATCGTCGCGCTGTCGCCCATCGCGACCGAGGTACCATGCTTAATGACCTGATAGCTATCACTGGTAGCACCGATTCTATTGGCCTGATCGCCGGCAGTTGATATATGTATGGCATTGCCAAGCGTAAGCACAATGGCTACCACGGCCGCAGCCTTGAAGAGCGGCATCAGCCGCTGAGGCATGGTGATAAGGCGTGCCTTGACAGGAACGGGATCCTCTATCATTCTGAGCATACGCTCGTCGAAGTCATCAGATAATACATCATTTCTTACCTCGGCCTGCTCGTAAGTGAACAGGTCTTTATAGCGCAGAAGTCCCGCAGGAACATCTTTCTGAGAGAAGAATGCACGAAGAATCTCCTCTTCTTCAAGAGTGGTCTCGCACATCCAGTAGCGCTCGAGTAGTTGTTGAATGTATTTATAGTCCATAATTATCAAATTCTGTAAATCTTATCTTTATTGCCTGCCTTGCCCTGAAGATGTTCACCTTTACCTGCTCTTCGGTGATACCAAGGATTTCGGCAATTTCCCTATAAGGCTTTCCTTCGAAATCCCGCAACTGCATGCAGGAGCGTTGCTTCTCAGGAAGCGAGTCTACGAGCCTTCTCACCAGTTCGACCCTGTCTTTCTGAATCATCTGCTCGTAAGGGTCAGAAGCTGCATCCGGCGTTTCAAATGGAACTGCTTCGAGTGATCCATTCTGGTTTTCAGCCTTCTTGATGCGGTCGAGGGCAAGGTTTCTGCATATTGTCATGCTGAACGCTTCTATGGATTCTATATCGTCCCAGCTATCGCGCCTGTCCCAGACCTTAATCAGCGTGTCCTGTACGATGTCCTCGGCCTCTGCAGTATTGAGAGTTATGCGGAGAGCTAACCGATAAAGAGCATTCTTCAGCGGCAACACATCGTTACGGAAACTGATTTTTTTCATCTGCCTCTCTGTTTGAATTGACGACTAAGATTGGCGAAAGTTACAGAAAAACCTAAAATTTAACACTCTTTTTTCAGACGATCTTCTGGGTGAAGCATCTTCCTTTCGCTTTCTCCGTTTAATTATATCTCTTTAGATGCCAGGTAAAAGATACTTCACTCTATTTCCCGATGACAGTCCCATGTTTGCCGCCCACCGCTTCGGCCTTGGTAATTATGACGCGACTCACACCGGCATCTATGGCCGAAAGGGCATTCTCTATTTTGGGAATCATGCCGCCGGAAATGGTTCCATCGGCCTTATATTTATCAAAATCGGCATGCGTAATAACAGGAATAACACTCTCTGCATCATCCGGATTACGGAGCACCCCGTTTTTCTCGAATGTGAATGTAAGCGTTACATCAAAATAGGCAGCAAGTGCCTTCGCCGTCTCTGAGGCAATGGAATCCGCATTCGTATTGAGGAGCTGCCCTCTTCCGTCATGCGTTAACGGTGCCATAACCGGCGTAACTCTCATCTTGAGGAGTCGACACAGATTTTCCACATCCACCTTATCTATATCTCCGACGAAACCAAAGTTGACACCATCCTTAACAGGGCGTTTGTGAGAACGGATGACATTCATGTCGGCGCCTGTAAGGCCGAGGGCATTGACTCCTCTTTCTTGAAGAGATGCCACTACATTCTTGTTGATAAGTCCGCCATATACCATAGTTGCAATCTCAAGCATAGCTTCATCCGTGATACGGCGACCATTCATCATCTTGCTCTCAATGCCCAGAGCTGCGGCAATCTCTGTCGCCTTGCGGCCGCCTCCGTGCACCAGTATCTTTCGACCCGGGATGGCTGCGAAGCTGTCAAGCAGCAACCTGAGGTGCCGCGCATCCTCTACGACGGCGCCTCCCACCTTAACAACAGTAAGGATTTCTCTATTTACTTCTTTTAGAGATTCCTGATTATTCGTATTATCCGTCGGCATTCTATCCATACTTAATTATTCCAGATAAGTATATCCATACAGTCCGCTGCGATAGTTGCTAAGAAACTCCTTACCTTCCTCTAATGAAATCTTGCCCTGTTTCACACTTTTGGTTACCCAGATTTCCAACTGACGAACCAGTTTCTTCGGATTATACTGGACATAGTCAAGCACTTCCTCTACAGTCTCTCCATCAAAAATCTGATCGATATGATATGCGTCATCCTTGACGCTGATGTGTACGGCCGTAGTATCACCAAACAAATTATGCATGTCTCCCAAGATTTCTTGATAAGCACCCACGAGAAACACACCCAGATAATAAGGCTCGTTCTTCAAGAGACGATGTAGTGGCAACACATGCGTGATGTGCCCGCTCGTTACGAAGTTGGCAATCTTGCCGTCTGAATCACAAGTGATATCCTGAATCGTCGCATTACGCGTGGGCCGTTCATCAAGCCGTTGAAGCGGCATGATAGGGAATATCTGGTCGATGGCCCATGCGTCAGGCAAACTCTGGAAAAGCGAGAAGTTACAGAAATACTTGTCGGCAAGCAACTTGTCCAGACCACGAAGCTCTTCCGGCACATGTTTGAGCGACTTAGCAAGACTGTTTATCTCATGACAAACGCTCCAATACATGCTCTCGATTTCTGCACGCGTCTTCAAATCGACGATGCCGTGAGCAAAAAGCTCAAGGGCTTCATCCCGAATCTGCTCTGCATCATGCCAGTCCTCAAGCATAGAGCGAGGACTCAGGTTATCCCAGATTTCATAAAGGTCTTTTACCAACTGGTGATCGGTTTCCTTAGCCTCGAACTCTTCTGGCATCTCGGGAAGGCTCGCCGTTTCCAGAACATCAATGACGAGCACTGAGTGATGAGCAGCCAGAGAGCGCCCGCTTTCCGTAATGATATTAGGATGCTGAATGTCATTCTTATTAGCCGCATCGACAAAGGTGTAAATACAATCGTTGATATATTCCTGGATAGAGTAGTTCACGGAACTCTCGCTGGAAGAGGAACGGGTCCCATCATAGTCTACACCAAGTCCGCCTCCACAATCCACGAAGTCCACATTATAGCCCATCTTGTGGAGGTTGATATAAAACTGAGCTGCTTCACGCAAGGCCGTCTGTATACGGCGAATCTTGGTAATCTGGCTACCTATGTGGAAATGGATGAGGCGCAGACAGTCGTGCATACCCTTTTCGTCCAGTATCTGAAGGGCATTGAGGAGTTCTGAGCTTGTCAGGCCGAACTTAGAGGCATCGCCACCACTTTCCGCCCACTTGCCAGAACCGCTCGATGCAAGCTTGATACGGATACCAAGATTCGGCATTACATTCAACTTCTTGGCGGCCTTGGCTATAATATCTATCTCATTGAGCTTCTCGACAACTATGAAAATGCGTTTCCCCATCTTCTGTGCAAGAAGGGCAAGCTCTATATAGCTCTGATCCTTATATCCATTACATATGATGAGTGAATCGCTTTGGCATTGCACAGCAATCACCGCATGGAGTTCCGGCTTGGAACCTGCCTCCAAACCGAGGTTGAATTTACGGCCATGGGTTATCATTTCCTCTACCACAGGCTGCATCTGGTTCACCTTAACCGGATAGATGATGAAGCTTTCGCCCTTATAGCCATATTCTTTTGCAGCTTTCTCAAAACAGCTGGCATTCTTTTCAATACGGTTATCGAGGATATCCGGGAAACGCAGCAGAACCGGCGGCGTAACATCACGGAGAGTTAGTTCATTCATTACCTCCTTAAGGTCTATCTGAACTTCATCTTTGGAGGGTGTTACATAGACATCACCTTTCTCGTTAATACCAAAATACGAGGTGCCCCATCCACAGATATTATACAGCTCCTTCGCATCATCGATTGTCCATTTCTTCATATATTCAACAGTTCTCTAAGTTGGGTTACTGTAATACTAATTTTATCAAAGTTGTCCATCAGGTTCACATCCAGCGTATAGCGTGCCTTTGAGTAATATTGTTCGCGCCGCGTGAGTTGTTCCTGTATATAGGCTTGCATCTCCTGAGGAGACTTATTGAGGAGTAGCGGCCGTACAGACCTCCCCATTTTCAAATGTTGATAAAGCACTTCAGGGCAAGCTTTGAGATATACCGTCTGCCCTTTCTCGTTCATATAGTCGACATTATCAAAGAAACATGGAGTTCCACCGCCACAGCTGAGAATGACATCCTCAAACTCCGCAACTTCGTGGAGCATATTACGCTCTATCTTCCGGAATCCTTCCTCACCCCGCTCATCAAAGATTTGCTTCACCGTACGATGCATACGCGTCTCGATATACCAATCGAGATCATAGAAGGGAACCTTAAGCTCCTTCGAAAGTGCCTTCCCGAGAGTTGTCTTTCCGGCACCCATATATCCGATGAGAATAATGCGTATCATGGGCAACAGGAACTGGAGAACCCTCCGAAAATGATCTTCCAGAGGAATCTAACAGTTCTTCCGAAGTTTTATCTCCTCTTATGTGCCTTGGGCTCCGGAGCTTTCTCCACGATTTCCTTGCACTCCGCGTAAGTAAGCTCTGCCGCTTTCTCATGCAATGCCTTAGGCATCCGATAGTTCCTGCCAGCATAAGCGATGTAAGGACCGAATCGACCGTTCAGGACCTCCATGCTTGAATCTTCCTCGAAACTCTTGATATGGCGCTGTTTTTCCTGTTCATTCCTTGCCTCTATGAGCTTGACCGCATCTTCGAGTGTAATAGTTAGCGGATCTTGATCTTTCGGAATTGACACATATTTCTTGTTGTGAAGAATATAGGGACCGAATCGACCGGCACCGATCGTAACGGTCTTGCCCTCATATTTACCAATCTCACGCGGCAACTTGAAAAGCACGAGTGCCTCATCGAGCGTGATGGTCTCAATGCTTTTGTCAGCAGGCAGCTGTGAGAAGCGCGGTTTTTCCTTGTCATCGGCAGAGCCTATCTGTGCAACAGGGCCAAATCGACCGATCTTCACGAATACCGGCTTGCCGCTCTTGGGATCTATACCAAGCTCGCGTTCTCCGGTCTTATGTTCCGAGCGAGACTCCATCACCTCTTTAACAGCAGGCTCAAAACCTTTATCGAAAGTCTTCATCATCTTGCTCCATTCCTCTTTTCCTTCGGCAATCTTGTCGAACTGCGCTTCCACTTTGGCCGTAAAGTTATAATCCATAATTTCCGGAAAGTTGTGCATGAGAAAGTCGTTGACCACAATACCTATATCAGTAGGAAGCAGCTTGCCGGTTTCCTTACCGACAGTTTCCTTTTTGTTTTTTGTACTTATCTTGATGCCCTTAAGGGTATCTACGATGTAGATGTGCTCCTCGCCTTTCTTATTGCCCTTCTGTACATATTCACGCTGCTGAATAGTTGAGATTGTTGGAGCGTAGGTAGACGGACGGCCGATACCAAGTTCCTCGAGTTTCTTGACGAGCGAAGCTTCCGTATAGCGCTGCGGAGCCATCGAGAATCTCTCGGTGGAAGTAATCTCACGACGCTCCAGAACATCACCCACTTTTAAAGCCGGCAATGTGTTGCCCGGTTCCTCAGAACCATTTTCCTCATCATCGGTAGACTCACGATACACCTTGAGGAACCCGTCAAAGGTTATGACCTCTCCGTTGGCCACGAACTTTTCTTCTTCTCCTTCGATATCAATCGCTATCGTAGTCTTCTCTATTTCAGCCTCAGCCATCTGCGATGCAGCGGTGCGTTTCCAGATCAGGTCGTAAAGCCGGCGCTCCTGGGCGTTTCCCTCAATGACCGTATTAGCCATAAAGGTAGGCCGGATGGCCTCGTGGGCCTCCTGGGCACCCTTTGAATGGGTCTGAAAGTTGCGAGGACGGCTATACTCCGCCCCGAAAAGCCTGATAATTTCTTCCTTGCTTGTTCCGATTGCGAGCTTGGAAAGGTTCACGCTATCAGTACGCATATAGGTAATCAAACCGTTCTCGTAGAGGTGCTGAGCCACCATCATGGTCTGGGTAACGGTGAAGCCGAGCTTGCGAGCAGCCTCCTGCTGCAAGGTGGAGGTCGTGAAAGGAGGAGCCGGCATGCGCTTCAGCGGTTTCTGCACGATACTGCCGACTGTGAAGTCAGCACCCTTGCATCTATCGAGGAAGGCCACGGCCTCTTCATGAGTGCCGAAACGGCGGTCGAGTTCAGCCTTCACTTCTGATTTGGAGCCATCAGGATTCTCTACCCCGAAAATGGCATTGATGCGATAGTAAGGCTCACTCTTGAAACCTTGAATCTCACGCTCACGCTCCACAATCAGACGAACGGCCACACTCTGTACACGACCGGCAGACAGTGCCGGCTTGACCTTGCGCCACAATACGGGTGATAACTTGAACCCAACGATGCGGTCGAGCACCCTGCGGGCTTGTTGCGCATTCACCAGATTCATGTCCAGACGACGGGGATGCTCGATAGCCTCCACGATAGCAGGCTTCGTTATTTCATGGAAAACAATACGACTGGTTTTATCTTCGTCCAATCCAAGCACCTCGCACAGATGCCATGAGATGGCCTCTCCCTCGCGATCTTCATCGGAAGCGAGCCAAACTTTCTTGGCTTGCTTCACATTCTTCCTCAGTTCACTCACGAGTTTCTTCTTCTCCTCGGGAATCTCGTAGTGAGGCTCCATTGTCTTTTCGTCAATGCTCAACTCTTTCTTCTTCAGGTCGCGGATATGTCCGAAACTTGACATTACCTTAAAGTCCTTTCCAAGGAATTTCTCTATGGTTCTTGCCTTGGCAGGACTCTCTACTATAACTAAATTCTCTTGCATGGTCGCGAATAACTTATATTTGGAGCGCAAATGTAAGCAAAGTTTTAGTTTATACCTTATTATATAGGGATTTTTTTATTTTTTTAAGGAAAATAGATGCCGTTTCAGTTCCCGAATATTACAAGATGCGCTTTTTTGCTCCCTTTATCTCCCCGAAACTTTCATTCCGGAAAACCCAAAAGGGAACTTCCCCGTATTCTGTCTGCCCGTTGCCAGCACCACAGGAAGCCATATTCCGACCCGTTTCTTATCGGTTTCTATATTCCTGCCTTATATTTTTCCATGAACAGACGGAGCCCATTGCGTATGGAGCGCAGGCCAAACAGCTCGGTACGGATGTCTCCGACAGGCATCCAGAGGAGCTCTGCCGCATCGTCGGCTGCCTTGAGCGGGGAGAAATCATCCACCTTGCAGAGAAAGAACTGGTCGAGGGTGGGAATGTCGACGCCACTATAACAATACTTGTTCGGACAACTGAAGAGATACTTCGCCTCCTTTATCTGAAGACCGGTCTCCTCCATAACTTCGCGCATCACTCCCTCCTCCACGGTCTCATCCTCGTTGGCGAAACCACCGGGAAGGTCATAGGTTCCCTTGGCCGGCTCTTTCTTGCGAAGGGCAATGAGCAGTTCACCTCTCCCATTCACGATAAACGCAGCGTTGGCGGAACTCGGATTCACGAAATACTCGAACCCGCAATTCCCGCAAAACAGGCTTTTCTCCGAGTTCGGGGTAAAATGCCTGCTGCCACAAACCGGACAATACTTGAACTTCTCTAATATCTTCATCTCTTTAAAAACTATCACGCAAGGATTCAGAACATGTCTTACCAGATAGTAGATAATACAATCGAAGACGCAGCCCGATGCCTTGTCATGCAGTTCCTCGTCTCCCGCAGAGGAGACGAGGAGCATTCTCTATTTTTTCACCTGCAGTCTCACCGGCCCTACCAAACCGGCAGGAATCAGCGGGCTCTTAGCATCATAGAACTTAAACGAGGTGTAGGTATAATGATGTTTGCAATCGGGTTGTCGGTCGCCGATGATGCGGTTTCGCCACAAACTCGTTACTTTGACCTCCAACTGGTTATCACCTTTCTTCAGGGCGTCTGTAATATCCACGGAATAAGGCGATTTCCACTGCCAACCGAAGTCTTGTCCATTCACCTTAACCCCAGCAAGATAATACACCGTGCCCAGATTCAGAAGTATCCGTCCTTGCTTAAGCTCTTTCTTCGAAAGCTTGAAATGATTGGTATAGACGGCCGTCCCTCCGAAATACTTGATTCCGGCGTCGCTTGATTCCGTGTAAGACTTCAGACTGTCCGTGGTTATCTGCTCCGGTGCACCGAGGTTTTCCTGGAAATGAATGGTCCAGGTACCATCAATGGCTCTTAAGTCCGAGAGCGTTGTCTTCGGCAGATTCTGAATAGCATGGCGGTCTACTTCTCCCTGGAAAACCACAAACACGGCATCGCCCGGCATCATGTCCAGTTCTACGATTGAGCTTTCATCGGTAATACGGTAGTTCACCTCTTCGGCCTCACCTGTCTCCGGACGCCAGACCATCGGTTTCAAGCCGCGCACATTGAAGGTCGCATTCATCTTGCGGCCGTGAAAAGAGCGGTTGTTTATCCAATATATCTCGGCGTCAGGCGTCCTACGGTGCACAAACCGCAGGCTGTCCATGTCATCGGTTTCAAAGTCGGGAGCCACGCCAAGGGCCTTGAGTGCATCGCCGACCGACATACCCGTATAGACATTCTTGCGCCCTTTGCCCCAAATATCGTCCACAAGACGGCTCCACTCTTCCTTCGAATCACTCAAAGAGGGGCATACGGAAGGCCTCTCCCCACAGACAGGAGCTCCTTTCCTCACCATTTCATCGAGTTTCCTGAGAGCCTGCACGGTCATCCTCGTTGTATTCTTGTCGAGCATGAGCAACTTGTATTTCATGCCCGATGGAGCCACGAAGTCATGACCATCATACGAAAGCAGGTCAACGAGTGCCGTGGTGTTCACATAGTCATAGCTGTAAGCAGGCGGAACGGCCGGCAAGTCGTTGTTAAAACAAGCCGTTACATTGGTGTCCTCGCCATAATAGCAAGCCACATCTGCCACATACTGACCCTGCGAGAGCATATAACTGGTGCGCGCGAGGTAATCGGTCCACGGCTTTGCCTGCTCTGCCCATGTCTCAAAACGATGAAACCACTGACCATAAACCTCCAAGCCCTGTCCCGGAATCTTGTCATCCACGGGCTGATGGGCACTCTCATGGATGACCACGCGATTCAAGCCGCTGGCAAACTCGAGATCGATGACGCGCTTCAGGATGCTTGGATAGAGTGAATAAGCCAGACCGATGCCGTCATTCCCATTGGCGGTCAGCGACTCGGCAGCCACGAGGTTTTGTCCCCAGAGATGTGCCACGGAAGCCGACTCGTGAATGTCGGCCTGTTTGCCGTTCTCGGTCTTGTCCTTGAAATCCATCAGTCTGGCACTCGACCACATGGCCCCCATCGGTATGTCGGCATTCTTCTTCACATCCATTCCGTCCGCAAGGAAGGGACGCGAAGACTCGTGGCTTTCCATATAGGTTTTTATTCCACGCTGATGGAGCAGCTCCCTTGCCTTTCCGTATTGGTTTTCCTGAATGAGCTCGCAGAGGGTCTTGCGCCAGTCGAAGAGGAAGCGGTCGGTCGTCTCGGCACTCTCCAGAATCTGTCCTGCCAGTGCCGGCATCCAGGGAGCCAGCTCATAGCCTCTCCGACGCTTGAATTCCTCCTTTATTTTCGGAGTCCAAGTGTAGATTCCGGCCTCATAGCTGTCGAACATCATATACTCGATGCCCCCTTTGCCCATCCTGTTTCCCGAAGCCTCCTGATAGATATCTACGAGATGGTCGAGATAACGGCCGACAGCATCGGCATCCAGCTTGTCCACTTCAAGGCCTGTCGCCTCGGGTGAAGCCGGATGATTCTGCTTCCCGGTAAGGGAATAACCGAAGCGGTAGATGCGCCATCTGCCCTTGGGCGCCTTCCAGACAAGCCGGCCGTTGGCATCCACCTTGTCGGTCAAATCTACGATTTCGGACAACCGCGGCTCGTCGTCGCTGCTCACGGTAGGGCATACCGCCACATTCGAGGGCGTTCCGAACCCAGCCTTGTCGGCCGCGCGATTCACCTTGTTGACGGTGTAGAGACACAGTTCGCTTACCGCAATCGGCCTCTTCTGATTCTCAAAGCAGACACGGAAGTATTTTGCGGTCGTCGAGGGAATGTTCACCGTCTGGAGCATGGCTCCGCCGATGGGTATCTTACAGATTTCCCGGAATGTCTTGCCGTCATCGCTGGCCTGCAAGAACTTTGTCGCGGCAGGCTCGTTGGTCGTCCAGACACGCCAGGTACGGCCGTCCGCGACGCTCAGAGCCTTGATGGTGTAGGGCCTGTCGAACTCCACTTGAATCCATTTGTATCCCTTTGCGGTATCACCCGGAAGCTTGGATGCCTCGACCAGATCCTCATCTGTCAGTTGCTGAAGGGTGAAAGTGCCGTCGCTCGAGGTAATCTTAGCCCCCATTTGCCGCATGCTTAAGTCCGCTGGAGAAAGGGGTACGGCAAGCACGCTAATGTCTTTATAGTAAGTCTGCAAATGGGTTTTGTCGCTGGCAGGAACATTCTGGAAGGGGCCGCTCGTCCTGAAAGGCTCCGGCAACTGCACCTTCAAGGTAGAGCCGCCCTGCACCACCATCTCTCGCCATACCAGCTTTTTCATGGCATCCTCGGGGCTCACCCAGGGTCCTCCGGTATTGCTCCATCCCGGAGCACTGGTTACCGTAGTAGCAAGTCCTAATGAGTCGGCCAGGTCGACGGCATACTTGAAGCAGTCTTTCCATTCCGGCGTCATAAAGGTGATGCGCTTCGGAACTACCCGCGGGGTCTTCAGTCCGGCGTCGAAGATATGCACACCTCCGATGCCCACGCGCCGCATCCACAAGAGATCCTTGCGGATGCCATCCTTCGAGATGTTTCCGTTCATCCAATGCCACCACACCTGGGGGCGAGCCTCCTGCGGGGGATTCACGAAACCGGCCTTCAATGCGCTCTCCTGAGCTTGCATGCCTGAAGCCGCAAAGGCACAAACTGCCAAAGCAAAAATTCTGAAATGTTTCATCGTATGTTATTAAGTTTATCGTTTTCAATGGACAAAGATACTAAAAAATCTGCTATCAACCGCAATTCAGCCTATTATTTTTCTCACCTGCAGCAAATCGTAAAGTCTTGGTTTCCCTGCAAATCGAAGTCTTTTTATCTACAATTTCCATCCATTCCATCGATAAAAAACGCATGGAGAAACGAGAACATGAGAAACAAGAGACTAATTCCCGAAAGACAAAATCGGCGAGATTGAACGACAAAATCGGCGAAATCGTGGGACAAAATCGTCGATTTTGTCAGACGGAAGACAGCCTTTTACAAATTCTTGAGCCGTGTGCGGCACGATTCCAAGATGGTCATGAGTTCTTCTTCGGTCGTGGCACGCAGCATGGCAATGCGTGTCTGCCGGAAATCGGGAATACCCTTGAATATCGGACTTGCCGCCAAATGGCGACGAGTGTGCAGGATGCCGCGATACTCGTCGATGCGCGCGACATTGATTCGGAGCTGTTCTTCCAGCACATCTATCTTCGTGTCGAGGTCGAGCGAACTGCCAGAATCGCCCATTCCATCGACGGCATTCCTCATTTCACGGAATATCCACGGGCAGCCGAAAGTGGCCCTGCCCACCATGACGGCATCCACCCCGTAGGCTTCAAACGCTTGCCGGGCCTGCTCGGGAGTGGCGATGTCGCCGTTTCCTATAATCGGGATGTGGATGCGGGGATTCCGTTTCACCTCGCCGATGGGAGTCCAGTCGGCCTTGCCGGTATACATCTGGCTACGGGTACGCCCGTGAATGGTGAGTGCCTGAATGCCGCAGTCCTGCAACTGCTCGGCCAGATCGGCAATAATCAGATGGTCCATATCCCATCCAAGGCGTGTCTTTGCGGTAACGGGAGTCTTTACGGCCTCCACCACCGCCCGCGTAATCTCGAGCATCAGGGGTATATTCCTCAGCAGTCCGCTGCCTGCGCCCTTGGCGGCAACCTTCTTTACCGGGCAGCCGAAGTTCAGGTCGATGACATCAGGACGAACCTGCTCCACGATTCTGGCGGCCTCGACCATGGAATCCACATCCTTGCCGTAAATCTGAATGCCGACGGGGCGCTCCGCTTCGTCGATGACCATCTTGGAAAGCGTGGATTTGATAGAGCGGATAATGGCGTCGGCCGACACGAACTCGGTGTAGACCATGGCGGCTCCATACCGCTTGCAAAGCATGCGGAAGCCGATATCCGTAACATCTTCCATCGGGGCGAGGAAGAGAGGGCGCGGTCCGAATTCTATGTTGCCAATCTTCATTACGGGTGTAAAGATAGGAAAAAATCCTCAGTTGAGCAAATGATACATGCCTCCGGCAAAAGTTTTTACCACGCCTTTCATCTCCAAAGAGAAGAGCAAGGCCGAGAGCCGGGGAACCGGAATGCCTGTCTTGAGGGTGAGGATGTTGACTTGAAGGTCGTTCTGACGCGAGAGGGCATGCACGATTTTCTGCTCATCCTCTGACAGATTCGGGAATAATTCGCGCTCGATGCCTTGCTGCCTGGCTTCGGAGAGATGCTGCTCCGTCTCCCAGCCCATGGCCTTGACGAAGTCCTCGGCATTCGAAATGAGGGCTGCCCCGTTGTCGCGGATCAGGTTGTTGCATCCCTTGCTGAACTCCGAGCCTACGGGGCCGGGAAACGCAAAGACATCACGCCCATAGCTCTGGGCGATTCCACAAGTGATAAGACCTCCTCCCTTAGGGCCGCTCTCCACGAGAATCGTCGCGTCGGAGACGCCCGCCACGATCCGGTTGCGCCGCACGAAGTTCATCTTGTCGGCATTCGTACAGGTGAGGAACTCTGTCAGCAACCCGCCATTTTCCGCCATTTCATCGGCAATCTGCCGATGCTGGCGAGGATAGAGGTCATCCAGTCCATGGGCGAGGACACCCACCGTGGGGAATCCATTCTGCAATGCCTGTCGATGGGCGTTGACATCCACCCCGTAAGCAAGCCCGCTCACGATGAGCACCTGCGGACAGAGCTGCTTCAGGTCGGCGCAAAAACGGCGGATGATATCCACCCCGTAGAGCGTGCAGTGCCGTGTTCCGACAATGTCTATCACCCTTGCCTGATTGAGATCGGCCGTCCCTTTATAGAACAACAGCAGCGGGGCGTCGGCACATTCCTTGAGACGCTGGGGATAACGGTCGTCGAGCATGCAGATCGGAACTACTCCGTTCGCCCTGTCCCACTGCAACTCGGCCTCCGCACGGCGCATAGGCTCACTGACATCCTTGAACGCCTCGGCCAACCGGAGCGATGCATCGGGGACTACCTCACGGATATCCTTGCGGTGCTCCATCACTGCCGTTGCCGAGCCCAACCGACGATAGAGCTCGAGCATGCCGGCCAGCGAGAAGTAATTGATGCGGGTGAGGGCTATGGAATAGAGTATTTCCTGCTCGTCCATCTATTCCGTCTCCAGATATTTAGCAAAGGCACGGTCGTATTCCTCACTGTTCCCAAGCCTCCCGTTGATGAGAACCACGAGTTCCACGATGCCCCGGAAGCACAATTTCCCATCCTTTTCACGGAAAAGATCCTGACTGAAAACATAACGGAGGCCTTCTTTTCGCAGTCCCAGCCGCGAGATGAAGACATCGTCGCAGCAGAGAGGGGTCTTATACTGAAGGTTCATCCGCGCCACTACGGCATCTATTCCGCGCCGGTGCATCTCGGCAAAGCTCAGGCCGGTGCTGAGCAGGAAGAGGTGGCGCGTATGCTCCATGTAGTGCAGATAGTTGGCATTGTTGACGATGCCCTGAATATCACACTCGTAATCTCGCACCTCCATGCGGGTCTCATAAATATATTTGCTCATCTTGTCTTTAAGTATTCGTATCCAATCCGGCAACGAAGGCAGTCCTTCCTGTCGCAATATTCTTTCTTCAACTGTATCAATGCCTGCGAGTCGCCGGCGCTCCCGACCGTCAGGCCGCACTGCCTCCACATCTTGACTACATGGTTATTCTCCGCCTTTAGCTGCTCCAGAAAGTCGAAGGCACGGTCGCAGAGCTTGTCCGACGACTTGTGTCGCCCATAGGCGAAGAGCATCGGGATGGCAGTGTTTATCATGAGGAGGTTGAGGGAGAACGGAGAAAGGTGCTTCTCGTTCTTGCTGCTCTCGGAGCCGAAGATGTAGTGCGTCTCCCAATAAGGCGTTACCCGGGTCTCCAGAATACCCTCCATCTGCTCCACGGTGGTGCAGTCCATGAGCTGGCTAAGGCTCGCTTTCCGCCCGAAATACAGGTTTGCGAGCTGCGATATGCGGATATGGGGAAAGTTCTGGGGGCGCAGCCGCAGGAATCGCCATAGCCCATGGTCCATGGGATGCAAGCCGAACTTATGCGCCAGGTAAAGGTATTCATTCCTCAACCTTGCAAAATACTCGTCTCGAGACGCTTCTTCCCGATACCTTTCGGGAACGGCGTCAAGCTCGAGAAGCCCCGCCTGCCCCATGAAGAGGGCCTCTATCTGGAAGAGATTGTCGCGGTGATGGTCCACGGCATGCAGGGGAATCGTCTTTGCCCACGCCTCGAAAGCCTCCCCGTTGATACCGAACCCGTAGTTACGGGCCAGGGTTACGAAATAGGCTGACTCCCAGCTACTCCCGCAGTCGTCGGCTCTTTGCCTGATGGCCTCGGTCTTCTGCTCCAGCCGTTCTGTCTGCAAGGCACTCATCCAACTGTGAAGCATCAGCTTGCTGAGGTCGGGAATAATCCGGTAGCACGGCGGATACTGGTCGATTGAGAGAAGTTCCCTGTAATGATTCCTTACTTCCTGCGGTACTTCGAGCCTTAGTTGCGGGAGCATCATGCCGCGGGCAGTCATTGCCTCAGCATCGGCCTCTCCCACCACATGCAGTATCACATTATCGTAATGGGCGTCATGGTCGTGCCCGTGAGCAAACCAATCGCTTGCCTTGTCATGTATTTCAACATTCCCAACCCACAGAGTACCGTCGATCTTGACCTTCGCGTTGAAGAAGTCTGGCCCCGAATTACGATTATGGAGACCCGGGTCGATGACCTCGACAAGCTTTCCTTCTGCGGTCTTCAAATCGCCTAAGGGAAACAGCCTGTGCTTCCAGCAATAGTGAATCAGCTCCTCCATGTGTGTCGGTAATATTTCTTTCTAAAGTGCAAAACTACTAAATTTTTCGTAATAGATAAAGGAAAGACTAAAAAAATGACTATCTTTGTCGCGTAATTAGTAATTGCGATTATGAAAATAGCATTGATCGGCTACGGCAAGATGGGGCACATGATTGAGCAGATTGCCCTTGCCCGTGGCCATGAAATCGTGAGTATTATCGACATAGGCAATCCTCAAGACTTCGATTCTCCTGCTTTTGCATCGGCTGATGTAGCCATCGAGTTCACCAATCCGACCGCCGCTTACGGCAATTACCTAAAGGCCTTCGAGCACAATGTAAAGGTGGTGTCGGGCTCTACGGGATGGATGAAAGACCATAAGGCTGATGTGGAGAGGCTGACAAAGGACGGGAAGCAGACCCTCTTCTGGGCTTCCAACTTCTCGATTGGCGTTGCCATCTTCTCCGCTGTCAACAGATATCTGGCAAAAATCATGAATCAGTTTCCGCAATACGAGGTGGAGATGGAGGAGGTGCACCATGTCCACAAACTCGACGCACCGTCGGGAACGGCCATCACGCTGGCAGAAGACATCATCGGCAACATCGACCGTAAGAGCGGCTGGAAGGCAGGAACCACCACATGGGACGACGGCCGTATAGACGGAGACGACCGCCACAAGCCCGAAGAGCTGCTGATCGACAGCGTACGGCATGCCGAAGTGCCGGGCATACACACCGTTTCCTACGACTCGGAAGCCGACAAAATCACGATTACCCACGACGCCCACAGCCGAAAGGGGTTTGCCCTCGGCGCCGTGCTGGCCGCAGAATACACCATGAACCACACCGGGTTGCTGACGACAGGCGACCTCTTTAAATTCTAAAAAACATTTCGAACCATGATAGATAAAGAAAAAGCAAAGCTCAATATGACGCACCAATGGATCAAGTTTGTCGCCATATCGGTGCTTTATCTCATCTTCCTGTATTGGGTGAAAAGCTGGTGGGGACTGCTCGTGATGCCCTTCATCTTCGACATTTACATCACGAAGAAGATCCGCTGGCAATGGTGGAAAGACTCGGAGGGTCCCGTGCGATGGGTCATGAGCTGGGTAGACGCCCTCGTCTTTGCCCTCGTGGCGGTCTATTTCATCAACCTGTTCTTTTTCCAAAACTATGTCATCCCCTCCAGTTCACTGGAGAAATCATTGCTTACGGGCGACTATCTCTTCGTCAGCAAGGTGAGTTACGGGCCGCGCATACCACAGACGCCGCTCACCATGCCGCTCACCCAGCACACACTCCCTGTCATCAACACCAAGAGCTACATACCCTGGCCGCAGTGGGACTACCGCCGCGTGAAGGGTCTGGGCAATGTGAAGCTCAACGACATCGTGGTATTCAACTATCCCGCAGGCGACTCCATCTGCACGGAGCCACAGTATCAGAACGACTATTACTCACTGGTATACACCTTCGGGGAATACTATTACAACCAGCGATATCCCGAACATGTGAATGTGAGCACGCTCAACAGGCAGGAACAGTATGACTATTTCGCCGAGATATACAATATCGGCCGCAACTATATCAAGGCCAATCCCAACCAGTTCGGGGACATCGGCTGGCGTCCCACCGACCGCCGGGAGAACTATGTGAAGCGATGCGTAGGACTGCCGGGGCAGACTCTCCAGGTCAAGAACCGCATCGTGTATCTTGACGGGAAGCCCAACAAGGAGCCGGAAAATGTGCAATACACCTACTATGTCAAGTTCAAGGCCGACCTCCCCGATGAGCTGATGAAGCAACTGGGCATCTCCATGGAAGACCTGACGAGCCTGAATCAGAACGGCTACATGCCCCTGACAAAGGCCGCGGTAAAGGCGCTGCGTGCCCGAAAGGACCTCGTGGAGAGTATCAGGCTGAATACCGAGCCCTATTCGAAAGACCTCTATCCCTGGAATACCGTTACGTGCTGGACCTGCGACAACTACGGCCCGGTCTGGATACCCAAGAAAGGGGCGACCATCGCCCTCAACATGGACAACATCGCCCTCTACGAGCGACCTATCAAGGTGTATGAAGACAACGAGCTCGAGGTGAAGAACAACCAGATTTACATCAACGGCAAGCTTGCCCACAGCTATACCTTCAAGCTCGACTATTACTGGATGATGGGCGACAACCGCCATAACAGTGCCGACTCGCGCTTCTGGGGTTTTGTTCCAGAAGACCATATCGTCGGGAAACCTATCTTCATCTGGTGGAGTTCAGACCCCGACCGCCATGGATTCGGCGGTATCCGCTGGAGCCGGCTTTTCCGCTGGGTGGACGATATCAAATAAGCCACGGACATGAGGAATGCCGTCAAGTTCTTAATCTCACTGGTGGCAGCATTCGTCGTGTTGCTGCTCGTCAGATCCTTGGCGTTCACCGTCTACACAATACCCGACAAAACCTTGGAACCCGCATTCCTCCAAGGCGACAGGGTAATCGTAAACCGATGGAGCTATGGCCTCAGAACCGGTGGCGATTCCCTGTTCCGATATGCGCGGATTATGAAATCACCCGTCAGAAAAGGCGATTTCATCGCTTTTTATCTGCCTGCTGACACCCTGAAAGGCGCATCTTCCCGCAAGGTGCTCATCGGCAAGGTAAACGCCTTGCCGGGAGATACCATCACCGTCTACGGCGAGAGTTTCGTGCTTCCCAAGGACTTCCAGGCCTGCTCATGGCCCTATCAGGCTCCTTACGCCATAGGCTCCGAGAAGGACAGCTGTCTGCTCTTGGTGCCGGGGAAGGACATTATCGGGCGCGTATGCCTCGTCGTCTACAATTTCCACAACGGCATACTGGACAAAAACCGCTGGCTGAAGCTCATCCCATGACGACCGCCCTTCTCACTTCCACCTATTTCGGCCCGGTGCAGTGGTATCAGAAGTTGAACCGGTATGATGCCTGCCGGATAGAATGCCACGACAACTATCAGAAGCAGACCTACCGCAACCGCTGCCTCATAGCCACCACCAACGGCCTGCAAGCCCTCTCCGTCCCAATAGAAAAATATGAAGGCGCAAAGTGCGAGATGAAGGATATCCGCATCAGCGACCACGGCAATTGGCGCCACCTGCACTGGAATGCCCTGCTCTCGGCCTATGGCGAGAGCCCTTTCTTCGAGTTTTATGCCGACGAGATAGCCCCATTCTTCGAGCGGAAGTGGGACTTCCTACTGGATTTCAACATGGAAACCACACAGAAAATATGCGATTTCATCGATATAAGACCTCACATTTCCCTCACCACGGAATACCGTAAAGACATTCCGGAAGCCACCGCCGACTTCCGGGAGGTCATCCATCCCAAACACCCGCAGCCCGACGAGGATTTTGAAAGCAAGCCTTATTACCAAGTATATCAACAGAAATTCGGGTTTCGAGGCAACCTCAGCATCCTCGATCTCTTGTTCAACGAGGGCAACGAGGCCGTCTTCTATTTATAGGGAAACCACCGTCCATGAACAGGCATGCGGCCAATGGAAGGATTACAAACGGTTTGTAATCCCGTTACTTGATGTGTGTAATCTTGTTACACACTGCCTGTAATCCCATTACACGCTGTTTGTAATCGGAGTTTCAGCCGTTGAGACACATGCGGGGAATCGCTTCTAACGGTAAATAAGGGTAGTGATACGGTCGCTATTGAACATTTCCGTGGCCACTTGCCGCAGCTGTCCGGGAGTAACGGCGTCAATTCGGGCATACAGGGATGTGATGTCCCGCTCCCAGCCATAGTGCAGGAAGCTCTTGCCAAAGTCGAGGGCAAAGTTCTCGCGGTTGTCGCATGCCACGCCTATCTGCCCCTTTATCTGCTTCTTCGCCTTGTTCAGTTTGGGTTCTGAGAACTCTTTTTTGCCCATTTCATCGAGTTCTTTGCGCACGAGACGCAGACACCGGCCGATGTCTGCGGCATCACACCCGAAGTAGGCGCACCACAGCCCGGTGTCGCCATAGCTCACCATGCTGCTGTCCACGGTATAGACCAGTCCGTGGTGTTCCCGCAAGGCAAGGTTCAGTCGGGCGTTCATACCCGGGCCGCCAAGCATGTTGTTGAGCAGATAGAGAGCCATGCGCCGTTCGTCGCGGATATCATAGCCCCGCGTTCCCAGCATCACATGTGCCTGATGGGTGTGGCGATTGCGGACGACGGTCTGCCCCAATCGTCCCCATGAAGATGACCTCTCTGACTTCTCGACGACACCTCTCCGGCTTTCGGGAATGTCGGCAGTGTATTTTTCCAGCAATCTCAGCAATTTCTGGAAGTCGATGTCGCCATAGGCAAAGAATATCGAGTTGGGAAGCGTGTAGAAGCGATTTACGAAGCGCAGGGCATCAGCCGTGGTATAGGAGTGCACCCGCTCGGCCGTGCCCAGTATGTTATGTCCCAGCGGATGGCCGTCGAAGATCAGGTTTTCGAAGTCGTCGTAGATGAGTTCCGACGGCGAATCATTATAACTCTCGATTTCATCGCAGATAACCTCTACCTCTTTCTCTACCTCGGTCTGTGGATAGACAGAGTGGAAGACGATGTCGGAAAGCAGGTCGACCGCCCGCTCCAGATGGTCCTTGAGTATCGCCGCATAGTAGACGGTGTCCTCCTTGTTGGTGAAGGCATTGAGGTCGCCTCCCACGCTTTCCAAGTAATTGATGATCTGGAAAGCCCTGCGGCGTTCGGTGCCCTTGAAGGTTACATGTTCGCAGAAGTGCGCCAGGCCCTCTTCACCGGGCTTTTCATCGCGCGTGCCGGCATTTATCCCGTATCCACAATACAGCACGGGAGAATGCGATGGGAGGTGTATGACGCGGAGTCCGTTTCCTAATTTATAGGTATTATATTTCATTCCGGATGCAAAAATACGGAATTTTACTTTGTTTTCTGCTCTTTTTTTCAGATATTTGCATATCAATTCATACAAACATCATGCGCAAGGTCATCGGCATCGGAGAAACTGTTCTCGACATCATATTCAGAGACGGGCAGCCCATAGGAGCCTATCCGGGCGGCTCGACATTCAATTCCGTCATCTCCTTAGGCAGGGCGGGCGTGGCAACCAGCTTCGTCGCGGAAACCGGAAACGACCGCGTGGGCGACAAGATCATCACCTTTCTCAAGGAAAACGGCGTGAACGCAGACAGTGTAAATCGGTATCCCGACAGCAAGTCGTCTATCTCGCTGGCATTCCTCAACGAGCGTAACGACGCGGAATACCTGTTCTATAAAGACCGGACAAACGACCAGATGGACTTCACATTTCCCGATATACAGACTGACGACATTGTCATCTTCGGGTCGTACTATGCCGTGAACCCGGCCATCCGCCCTCAGATGGTGGGCCTGCTGGACCATGCGCGCAGCCGGGGAGCCATCATCTACTATGATGTGAACTTCCGGTCGGCTCACAAGAACGAGGTGATGCGGATAACGCCGAATCTGCTGGAGAATCTGGAATATGCCGATATCGTGCGCGGAAGCGGTGAGGACTTCGAAACGCTGTATAAAAAAGATGACCCCGACAAGGTGTACAACTCCGAAATTTCTTTCTACTGCAAGAAGTTCATCCATACGCAAGGAGCCAAAGCCGTGGAGGTAAGGGCGGAGAACGCACTCAAGAAGAGCTACCCTGTGAACTCCACGGAGACCGTGAGCACGATCGGTGCCGGCGACAACTTCAACGCCGGGTTCATCTATGGACTGCTGCGACTGGACATCACGCGCGAGAAGATGGAACAAGGACTCGGCGAGGAGCAGTGGGACGGGCTGATGCACTATGCCCAGCTCTTTGCCCGTGAATGCTGCCAGAGCCTCTACAACTATGTTTCCAAAGAATTCGGAGAACGAATGAAGATAGAACTCAACCAATAAAGAAAATAAAGAAAGAAGCAATGAAAGAAATCAAGAACAAGGTCTTTTATGTGGGCGTAAACGACCGCAACAAGGCGTTATTCGAAGGACTATGGCCTCTCCCTTATGGGGTTTCCTACAATTCATATCTCATCGACGACGAAAAGGTGTGCCTGATTGATACCGTAGAAGTGGACTTCTTCCCCCAATTCCTGGAGAATATACATGAAGTCATCGGCAACAGGCCGATAGACTATCTGGTCATCAACCATATGGAGCCTGACCACAGCAGCTCGATGCCCCTCCTCCTGAAGTATTATCCAGACATAAAGATTATCGGCAACAAGAAGACCTTTGACATGATGGGGGGCTTCTATCACATCAAAGAAAACGAGGCAGAGGTGAAAAACGCCGACACACTCAGCCTCGGATACCACACGCTCAACTTCTACATGACCCCGATGGTGCATTGGCCGGAGACCATGATGACCCTCGACTCCACCGACGGCATCCTCTTCTCGGGCGACGGGTTCGGATGCTTCGGCGCGCTGAACGGTGGCATCATAGACGAGGCCATCGACACCGAGTGGTACTGGCTGGAAATGATTCGCTACTACTCCAACATCGTGGGGAAATACGGCACTCCCGTGCAGAACGCACTGAAGAAGCTGGCCGAGATAGAGTTCGACTATATCTGCTCTACGCACGGCCCCGTATGGCATCAATATGTAAAGAATGTGGTGGATATGTACGACCGCATGAGCCGTTACGAGACCGACCCGGGACTCGTCATCTGCTATGGCACGATGTACGGGAATACCGAAAGAATGGCAGAAATCATCGCCAAGGCAGCCTCGGAGGCAGGCATAAAGAACATTGGAATGTTTAATGTCTCGAAGACCCACCACTCGTATATCCTCCGCGACCTGTTCCGCTTCAAGGGACTTATCGTCGGCGCGCCGACCTACAACAACGGCCTGTATCACGAAATGGAGACCCTGCTGTCGGAAATCGCCAACAAAGACATCAAGAACCACTACATCGGCTGGTTCGGAAGCTTTGCCTGGGCAGGAAAGGCCGTGCAGAAAATCAGCGACTGGAACGAAAACAAGATTCACTTCGAACCTGTGGGGGAACCCGTGGAGATGAAACAGGCCCTCACGCCGGAAATCAAGATGCAGTGCGAGGCACTGGGCAAGGCCATGGCCGAGAAACTCCTAAACGGATAAGATTCTCCACAGGAGGACTGTCGGTCGAAGTCCTACGCAAGCAACTTGGCAAGTTCTTCGAGATTATCGGCCACGGCAATGGCTCCGTGGTAGTCGCCGCGAATGAAGCCGCGCGCCTGCAAATCGTCGAGCATCTCTATGGTCTTATTCCAGAAACCCTTCATGTTATAGAGGACAACGGGCTTATGATGGTATCCTATCGTGTGGGATGCCGCCATGGTAAAGACCTCATCGAGCGTGCCGATGCCGCCGGGAAGGGCTATGGCTGCGTCGCTGTGCCGTAACATGAGCTCCTTGCGGTCGGAAAGATTGTCGCAGAAAATCTCTACATCTATATAGTCTGAGATTTCGCCGTGCTCCTCTACCAAACGGGGAATCACGCCGACGGTCTGTCCGCCCGCCTTCTTCACCGACTTTGCGATACACTCCATAAGCCCAAGATTACAGCCTCCGAAGACAATGGAATGGCCGTTCGCCACGAGCCATTGTCCTAATTCCTCGGTCATAGCGAAGAAATCCGGATCTATCACGCTGTTCGCAGAACAAAAAACAGATACCTTCATCACAGTATTTTTCCGGCAAAGATAATGATTTTCCGTAATATACACAAGCTTGGGGGCAAAAGAATCGGGGGCTTGAAACAGAAGTGGCGGTGAAAATTCACCGCCACTTTGAAAATTGATTATAAGAATAAGATCATTTATAGCCAGGGTTCTGCGGATACTCCTCACCCGTATTGGAGTCTATTACCTGGGTAGGAATAGGATATTGGTACATCCATGGCTTGATACCCGATACATAACGAGGCACGCCGGGAGTGCTGCCCACCTGGCCTTCTACATGTCCACTATTGTCTACCGTACGCCCGTAGCTGGCATTCTGCTCAGCTGTTATATTCGTATAGCTGATGCTATACTTGCGAGTACGCTCATAAAGAGTATTGGAAGTGGTAGCGTCCTGAGTGGGATATTTAGAGGTTACATAGGTTCCACAGTTGGGATTGCAGGACAGACGGTTCAATGTTATCAAGCGATGCTCCTCGCCAAGCAACTCACGGGTACGCTCGTCAAGGATGTAGTCGATATCCACATCAGCGGCAGAGCAGTGGGGCGCGCCAACACGATCATGCAAAACATTGATATCGTCAGCCGCTTTCTGCTTATCGCCCTTGGCAAGATAAGCCTCCGCACGAAGCAAATAGGTCTCGGCCACACGGGCAAGATAGAGCTCACAGGCATACTCCTGGGTGTTTCCATGAGGATGCTTGTCCTCGGAAAACTTCCATAGACGAGGCTGCAAGACGGTCAGGGTATCACTGCCGAGAACCTTCAGGTTAGGCTCGCCGGGGTTGGCGTTCTGACGCTGAAGGATTACTTTGTAGAGATCCCGGATGCCTTTTCCGCCTGGTCCGTACCAGTTACGCTGCATCATTGCCTCTGAACCGCGGAAGTCCTTGATGTTTTTATATTCATCCGAACCGCGAGGAATACCCCAGATATCCCAAATAGTGTGCTCTGAAAGCATCCACATGCCACCTACATAGCTATAACCGCCTCCCAAGGAATCCTTTGGGGTCGTGGTCATACGGTAACGGGAAGCAACAGTAGGGTCGGTAATTCCATCTTGTGAAGCCAAGCGGTTGGAGCCCTTCACACCTGCAGGATAGCAAGCGCCGTCGGCAGTCCAGGTATACACCTTAGTTCCGTTGCTCAATGTCTTGGTGCCGGCATTATCACGGGTAAGCGCACCTGGGTTCCACTGAGTTTCCCAACCATTGTAACCACGAACACGCCACCAAGCCATGCCAGAGCCACCTGTGGAATAAGTACCGTAATTAAACTGTGCTGTCCAAAGGGCTTCCTTATTCCCATTCACACCATAATCTTGGTTTGTCTTGCCATTTGTGTCGGCACGGAACAAATCCCAATAGGCATTAACAGGATGGCCGTAGCGGTCTGTAGCTTCTAAATCACGAACACCAAAACGGCTTGTCATGAGTTGATAATCACCATCGGTCTTATTGATAACACGGGAGGCTGCCGCAATAGCACCATCGAAATCACCTAATGCAAGATCGATTTCCGCGAGGAAATGGTCAGCGGTAGCGCGACTTGGGCAACCTATCTCACGAGGAGAAGTAGGCATATTCTCGGCAGCAAAAGCGAAGTCTTTCTGCGCAAACTCCCAAACCTGCTGACGCTCACTAACCTTATAGCCCGTTTCTATCTTCGTGGTATGATGCTCAAGGAGAGGAACCCTGCCGAAGAAGCCCGCCAGACAGCGATAGCACCAGCCGCGTATGAACCGCGCCTCACCCAGAAGCTCGTTCTTCTTGGTATCGGTGGTATAGGTAATCGGCCGCTCATTAATCATATCAATTACAGTGTTCGCATAATTGATAATGTTGAAGAGCCCGTCAAACCAATGGCGTCCGTTGCCATTATTCGTTGCTCCGAACGAGGTCGGATTGTTCCAGAAGTTATTGGCACTCGTAGATCCGAACTGGTCAAGACCTGGTCCCTGCAACATATAATTATGACCTCCGTTAGGACCGTAGAACAGATATTGGATTCCTCCATTTGTGCTGGCGGATCCAGACTGATAGCAGGCATTCAGAGCCATCTCAATCTCGTTCTGCGTATTATAGAGGGTTTTTCCATCCAGACTGTAGGAATGCTCCTCCAGGAAGTCGTTGTCGCTTTGACAGCCAGCAAGTCCCAGTGCCAAAGTTCCTACGGCAAAGCTTAATAATATTTTATTGAATTTCATAAGAATCTCCTTTCTTGTTTAGAATGTGAAGTTAAGACCGAAAGTAATCGTACGATAGGTTCCGATGGATCCATAGCGGCTCGATGACACGCCGGCTGCAATTGTACCTCCATCTTCCGGATCAAGTCCTCTCCAATTAGTAATGGTGAACAAGTCGGTACCTGCTATATAAGCACGCAGTCCTTGTATCCCAATCTTACTGATGAGCTTTTTATCAAAGTTATAAGAGAATACAAGGTCTTTGAGCTTCAAGAAGCCACGACCCTGCCAGTAAAGGTAATGCTGATTGTTTTCGTAAGCATAGCGCGGATATACATTGCTGTGGTTGGTCTCCGTCCAAGGATCTACATCGTCGAGCTGTGCTCCGCCTGCACCGATACCATACGCATTCGGGTTAAGACCCAGGAAGTGAGTATCACTACTTGGCATCCAACGGAAGTTAAAGTACAAGCTAAAGTTCTTGTAAGAAACCGTGTTGCCGAAGTTCAGGGTAAACAACGGGTCGCAATCTCCTATCACATGCTGGTCATCAGCATCAATCTTGCCATCGTGATTGGTATCCTCAAACTTCAGGTCGCCAGGCTTGGCATTAGGCTGAATCTTATTGTCCTTGGCATCCACATAGTTATCTATCTCCTCCTGGCTTTGGAAAATGCCGAGCATTTTATAGTCATAGGCAGCATTGATAGAGGAACCCTTCACGAGCGCATAGTAACTTTCCGGACCATAAGCCGTATAATTGGCTATATCCTTACTGCTCTCATTGCCCTTATAGTCTTTCCCATAGAGTGTCATCACCTTATTGCGGGTGAGATTGAACACAACCTGGGACTCCCAACGGAAATGGCCGTTGCCGTCGCCATTGATGTTGACCGAATTCAAGGTTATCTCTATACCTTTATTAGATACCTTACCGAGATTGGTCCATGCTGTGCTGAAACCTGAAGGATAAGGCACCGAGCGGGGCAGCAGCATATTGGTGGTGCGACCCGTGTAGAGGTCTACAGTACCGCTCAGACGATTCTTCAGTACGGAGAAATCGATACCCAAATTATACTTGGTAATAGTTGCCCACTGCAGGTCCGGGTTACCAATCGAAGTCGGATAGTAAGTCAGATGCGACTCATTGCCTAACCATGTATAGCGAGTTCCCACGCCGGCAATGGTCTGATAAGCGCTTACCGACCGACTGCCGTTCTGCCCCCAGGAGAGGCGCAGCTTCAAATGGTCAAGCCAGCTGACATTCTCCTTTACGAAGCTTTCATTCGAGAGAACCCACGCGCCGCTCACTCCGTAGAAGTTACCCCATTTATTGTTCTGACCGAAAGCAGAGTAACCGTCGCGACGGAAGTTAAAGGTGAGATAATAGGTGCTTGCATAGTTATAGTTCAGGCGAGCCAGATAGGCTATCGACTGCCAACGGCTGCGCCCGCGTTTAACGGTGCGCGTGTTGGCTCCGTCTGCTCCATAGAAGCCCAGAGCAGTAGAACCCGTAAAGTCGCTGTAGTCTATCTCCAGCCCGTCGTTGTTGTAAGCCTCTCGGGTGTAACCCAGTGTGGCATCCACATGATGCTTGCCGAAGTCCTGATAATAGCTCAGAATGTTGTCCACATTCCAAGTATAGGAGCGGCCCGTTTCATCGTGCCCTTGTGCTTTACTGTTATATTGAGACGGATTATCCATGGAACTCGTACTGTTGGTGTCCACGAAATACTCCGGCCGTCCGAACCAGTCGTAACCACTATAGTTACGGCGTGCATTCAAGTTAAACCGATAAGACAAGCCCGGAAGGAACGGGAAGTCTACCTGGGTATAGAAAACGCCGTTCACATTCTGATTATCGCGTTGTTTATCCGTCCACAAGAAAGAGTGTTCCACATCAGTACCCCAATAAGGGCTGACATAGGAATTACCCGCACCGGCAGGATCCTTTTGGTACCAACTGCTATACTGATCGTTGATCACATTGCCTTGGGCATCCGTGCGATGCAGCTTCACATAAGACAGAGGAGATGTCCATGTAGACAGATTCATGCTGGCGGGAACGCCCCACTGCCGCGCACTGAGGTAATTGGCCTTCAAACCCATGCGCAACCAAGCGTTGAGCGTAACATCTATCTTGGAGAGAATGTTGAACTTCTCATAGTCGTCGCCACGCTGGACACCCTTTGTGCGGGTATAGTCAGCTGACAGATAATAATGCACATACTTGGAACCTCCACTCACATTGACATCATATTTCTGACTAAGACCCGTACGCGTCATCTCGTCTATCCAATTAGTCCATGTGCCGTCTTTCCAAGCTTCCTGCTCCGTAGGGCTCAGCAGGTTGCTAAGTATCGTCTGGTTAGTCGGATCGAAGTCCAGGCCGGCTACGGCCTGATTACCTGTTGCCTTCGCCAAGTTGAAACGATTGCGCAGGAGCTTCACCTTGTCGTTCACCATCTTGGGGGCATTCGCCCAATCCGAGAAACTCCACTGGGTGTTGAAGCGTACGGTTGGCCTCTCCGAAACACCACGCTTGGTAGTGATGATAATCACGCCATTGGCAGCACGAGAACCATAGATGGCAGCAGAAGATGCATCCTTCAGAACATCAATGGTCTCAATATCACTGGTATTGATCTCATTGATGGACCCGGAGAAAATCACACCGTCGACAACCAACAATGGTTGGTTGATACCCTGCTTACCCGTAGTTTTATCGATAGGGATAGAGTTCATGCCACGAATGTTCATCGTCGACATGTTATCACCTGCCGCACTGTTGGTCGGGCGATAACTTATTCCTGCCACCTGACTTGACAAAGCGGTCATGGCATTAGGGTTAGGCAGGTTGGCAATGGTGCTATTAGCAAAGCGGACACTGGAGATTGCGCCGGAGACATCCTTTCTCTTGGCAGTACCATAGCCCACTACGACAACCTCTTCCAGTCCTTCCGTGTCTTCCACAAGGCTGACCGAGACATTGCCACTGCCTGCTGCCACATCCTGTGATTTGTAGCCTACATAGCTCACGGAGATCTTAGAACTCTGATTGATCTGCAATGTAAACTTTCCATCAATGTCGGTAATGGTTCCGTTCGAGGGATTTCCCTTCTCCACCACCGTAGCTCCCATTACGGGCTGCCCCGTCTCGTCGAGGACCGTGCCTGTAACTGTCTTCTTCGCCTGTTGCTGGATGGCAACAGTCTTTTCATTAGTGTTGCTTTCCGTTGCTGACATACATATTGGAGTCAACAGGAACAAAGAGGCAGCGAGAAGATATTTCCGCTGTCTCCTCTTCGGCAAACCGAATGAACGATTCTTCAAATTCTCATTCATAAATTATTGTTTTAGGTTAAACTTATATATTGATTTCACGATATTACTTCCATAGCAACATACTGCCGTAGAAGCGGCTCTCTATGGATTGCTCTTTTCTTTCTATGTTCTTTTATTGCTTATATATTTAAGATGCTACCCGCTGTTCCGATGGTATTTCCCGACAGGAATTTACGGCATATTTATCATGGCTTCATTCTGCGAATCACTTCTCCACCCGTCAACATTACAATGCAAATATACAGAAAAATTTGCTTTTCACAAGGATTTTAGCCCTTTTTAATTGCGGTTTCTTGAAAATTAGTTAAAAAGACTGCGCAACTTATTGCGCAACCTGTGATTTTCCCGGAAACTCGCACTTGATACCGCCATTGCATCAAATGGAAACCAGGGAGTGCCCGGCTGGCAGACTGCACCGACAGAAGCCGCTCGGAGCGACAGTGGAAGATAAGGTTTCCCATTAATGACCATACTGCCTGTAAATCTTTTGTTTAGAATATTTTACTCGCAAAATGTTAAAATAATGGAACGGATTCGTCTTTTCTCATGAATAATGATTACCTTTGCATCCGTTTTATAAAACATTCTATATTGAAGACATTTGAAGAATTAGGCGTTAACGAAGATATTCGCCGCGCCATTACGGAACTGGGGTTCGAGCATCCCATGCCCGTTCAAGAAGAAGTAATCCCCTATTTACTTGGTAATGGAAATGATGTAATCGCCCTGGCACAGACCGGAACAGGCAAGACCGCCGCTTTCGGAATTCCCCTCTTGCAGAAGATTGATTCCGAGAAGAAGGAGACCCAGGCCCTGATCCTTAGTCCTACCCGCGAGCTATGCCTGCAGATTGCCGACGACCTGACCGATTTTTCCAAGTACATGAAGGGCGTGCATGTCGTTCCCGTATATGGCGGAGCCTCCATCGAGACCCAGATACGCACCCTTCGCCATGGCGTGGAGATTATCGTGGCGACGCCCGGACGACTGATAGACCTGATGAAGCGCGGCGTTGCCAAGCTCGACCATGTGAACAATGTGGTGCTCGACGAGGCCGACGAGATGCTGAACATGGGTTTCCAGGAGAGCATCAACGCCATTCTGGAGAATGTTCCGGACGACCGCAACACACTGCTCTTTTCCGCGACGATGAGCCGCGACATCGAGAGAATCGCCAAGTCCTATCTCCATGACTATAAGGAAATCGTGGTAGGCTCAAGGAATGAGGGTGCCGAGAATGTGAACCACATCTATTATATGGTACATTCCAAGGACAAGTATCTTGCCCTGAAGCGCATCGTGGACTTCCATCCGCGCATCTTCGCCATCATCTTCTGCCGCACGAAGATAGAGACTCAGGAGATTGCCGACAAGCTCATCAAGGACGGATACAATGCCGAGGCCCTGCACGGCGACCTGAGCCAGCAGCAGCGCGACCTCACCATGCAGAAGTTCCGCCAGCACACCGTGCAGCTGCTCGTGGCCACCGATGTGGCTGCCCGCGGACTGGATGTGAACGATCTGACACATGTCATCAACTACGGACTGCCTGACGACATCGAGAACTATACCCACCGCAGCGGCCGAACAGGACGTGCGGGGAAGAAGGGAACCTCCATCTCCATCATCCACACAAGGGAGAAGTCGAAGGTTCGCGCCATCGAGAAGGAGATAGGCAAAGAGTTCGTAGACGGAGCCCTGCCTGCTCCTGAGGAGATTTGCAAGAAACAGCTCTACAAAGTGATGGACGACATCATGAAGACAGATGTCGATGAAGATCTCATTGCTCCGTATATGGATGAAATCAACCGTCAGTTCGAGTACATAGACAAGGAGGACATCATCAAGAAAATGGTAACCGTAACCTTCGGCCGGTTCCTCAACTACTATAAGAACGCTCCTGAAATCGTGAAGCCCACTTCCTCCCGTGGCGACAAGAAGGGAGGCCGCGGCGAGCGTAAGAGCCAGGGCAGGGGTCCCCGCAAGGCCGAAGCCGGCTATCAGCGTCTATTCATCAACCTCGGAAAGGCCGACGGATTCTATCCCGGAGAAGTCATGCAGTTCCTCAACAAGAACATGCACGGCCATCAGGAGGTGGGGCACATCGACCTGCTGAGCAAGTTCTCTTATATCGAAGTTCCCAAGGAGGATGCCCGCAAGGTGATGAAAGCCCTCAACGGAGCCTTCTACAAGGGGCGTGAAGTGCGCTGCAACGACGCCGACGACACGGGGCACGGCAGGTCTTCGAGAGGCGGGAAGCGCGATGACAGAGGTGCCTCCCGTGGCCGCAAGGCGCGCCCCGAGCGCCCCAGTCAGAAAGAAGACTGGCGCGACCTGATGAGCGGAGCTCCCTTTAAATTCAAGGGCGAGGAGCCTGACTTCAGCGAAGAGGGCTGGGCACGGCGCCGTCCGAAGAAAAAGAAATAAGCCCGCCGCGGTAGGAAATCCCTCCCGGGAGACTCACTCCAACCGCCTTTCAGCATAAATCCCCATGCAGGTTCTTATGATACTTGCATGGGGATTTCCCTTTTCCTGCGGTCAAAGGAAAAGCGAGAAGCACCCTAATTGCCCGGCGGCGGAATGACGGGACCGCGCCCATGCCTGCCCGCAGCGGCCTTTTCCACCACCGTACGGACGAGTCCTCCCAAGGGAAGCTCGACCTTCACCTTTTTCGAGATATTGAACCTCGGTGTAACGATGGGTTCCATGATCCATTTGCGTCCAAAAGAATCATAGTAACGCTGCGCCCCCATGTCGATGGCGAATCCCCGTGCAGACCATGTCATGTATCCCCCATAGCGGGGAACGGATACGAACGGGAGGGCCGCCAACGAGAAATAAGGCCGGGAAGTGTAGTACTGGCCGAAAAGCGTGGCTCCCAGACGGTCGGCGAACTGATAGGTCAACTGTCCCCGCAGTCCATACTGGGTGACCATGCGGCGGGCGAAATAGCGATTGGCCGTGGCGTCTATTTGCAGATGGAGGGAGCCGAAATCACGGCCGAGCCCCAGCGAGGCCGACTGCACGGACAGCAGGTTCGGGTATTCCTCGTAGCGGCTTTGCCCATAGACCGAGAAGAATCTGTTTTCCGCTATCGTGCCCGACGACGAGAAATCGTGCTGACGAGGAAGGTTCCCTATAATCATACCGGACACAGGATAAGGCAACAGCAGAAGATCCTCCTGCTCTTTCTTGGTCCATCCAATCCGCCCATAGAGCGTCGTATCCAGCCCCAGAGGCCTCGCCTCCGGCGAAACCCGCAGGTTTCTCATCCATGGTTTCCTCTCCAGTGAGGGCGTCGGCAGAGATATTTCCGGTGCCGGAACCTCGCCCTCCGGCCGAAAAGATTCCTGCTTCGGGAACACCTTTTCCTGTGCATATACGGCCTGAATCAGGCATATCAGCAGGAAAAACACAATCACTCTTCTCTTCATTTGCTGCATTTTAAGAATCATATCACGACAGAAGCAGACCCCCCTTGCGGATTATCGCCGGATTACACGCCGTGTGTAATATGGTTACAAGCAATGTGTAAAGTCGTTACACGCTGCGTGTAATCCTTTAGGAGGTGGCCAGACGCACCGCCCCGGACATCCTATTGCGGGTTGATTTCCCGCAAGAGCCGGTCGGCATGGCCCCATTTGTCCATCAGATAGAGCACATAGCGGATGTCCACTCCTATGCATCGGGCCAGCCGGGCATCGAAGTTGATGTCGCTGGAGAGGCTGTCCCAGTTGCCGTCGAAAGCCAGCCCGATGAGCCGCCCCTGCCCGTCGAACATCGGCGAGCCGCTGTTTCCGCCCGTAATGTCATTGTTGGTAAGGAAGCAGAGCTGCATCTTGCCAGTCGTCTTGTCCTGATAGCGGCCGAAGTCTTTCGCCGACATGAGTTCCTTCATCACCGGCTCGGCCTGATACTCAAAATTCTCATCGCCCCGATTCATCTTGTCGACGATGCTTTCGGCAGTCGTATAGTAGCCCGAAAGCTTGCCGCCCAACTCGAAGCCGCCCACCTGCCCATAGCTCAGGCGCATGGTGAAGTTGGCGTCGGAATAGTGGGGCTTGTCCTGCTCCATGCGAATCTTGGCATCGCAGAGATAGCGTTCCTGCTCTCCGATCTCGTCGATGGTAGACGCCATGTCGTTTCTGATGTCGCCGATCACCTCCAGCAAGTCGAGCCCATACTGCACTCCAGGATCCTTCTGATAGCTCTTCTTGTTCACATAGATTTTCTCGCCGCTTCTCATGAGGAACGACTTTTTATAGAGATAGTCGACATAAGCGGTGTAGTCGCCGCCAAACTGAGTGTCGATAACCTTGTAGAAGGCCGGGAGATACTTGGTCTGCACCTTGTCGCGATAGTTCCTCAGGAGCGTGGCGAACACCTCCTTGTCGAGGTCGGCATCCCAGGTATCGCTGTTATCCTTGAACTCCACATACTGCTTCCGGGGCTTATCCTCCGGCCCCTGCACCTCAATATAGTTCAGACGCATGGCCCGGCTGCTGAACTCCGATGTCCCGCGGAAAGTCTCCGAGAAATAAGTCATGGTCCTCGCGGCCTCGAAACGCTTGTCGTAGAGCCGCTCCATCTTCCGGAAATCGAGCTTTCCCCGCAGATATCCGGTGCTGTCCTGCCAGCGGGCAATCTGCTCCTCGAACTGACGCTTCTGGCTGATCAGGCCGATAGAGTCGATGCACTTGTTCATGCCGATGGAGTTTTTCCAGTAGTTGGAACTGTTGGCATACTTGGAGTCGTACTTGATGCGCACAGCCTCGTCTGCCCGCATGTGTCTCAACATCACCTCCTGCTTCACGCCGCGAACCTGCGCCCGGGGAGCGTTCATCGCGTCGCGCTGCTCGCGGATGCCATAGGAAGAGAGATAGCGGGAGGTGGAACCCGGATAGCCCACGGTCATCGCGAAGTCGCCCTCCTTATAGCCTTGGAGCGAAACCGGTGCCCAACTCTTCGGGTGATAGGGCACATTGCCCTTGCTGTACTTGGCCGGACCGTTGCTTTTAGGGTCAGCATAGACGCGAAAGACGCTGAAATCACAGGTCTGGCGCGGCCACATCCAGTTGTCGGTCTCGCCTCCATACTTGCCCATCGACTTCGGCACGGTGAAGACCAGCCGCAGGTCGGTGAAGTCCTGATAAGTGGTGGCGTAGAACTTGTTGCCCTCATAGAAGGGATCTATGTCTACATGCAGGGTGGAATCCTGCTTCCTGGCCTCTTGGGTGTAGGCGTTGGTGAGCGAGTCGATGAGCATCTCCTGCTTTTCGGGCGTCTTATAATAGAATCCCTGGGCAAGCACCTCGTCGGTGATGTCTTTCTGAGCCTTCATGAAAGACACGAACATATTCTCATTGGGCAGCTCCTCTTCATACGACTTGGCATAAAAGCCGTTCAACATATAGTCGTGCTCTACGGTAGAATGCGAGCGGATGGCCTCGAAGCCGCAGTGGTGATTGGTGAAGACGAGCCCGTCGGGGCTGACGACCACGCCTGAGCAATAGCCCGAAAAGTTGACCACGGCATTCTTGATGGCGTTCTCTCCCGAGTAGAGAGAGGAGTAAGGCAGCCGGAATCCTTCGGCCTGCATGATTTGATAAACGGGTTGCGGAAGGTTGTAGAGCGTCCACATGCCCTCGTCGGCACTTGCCATATTCGCGGCAAGAAGTCCCGTCAGAATGATTGCTGATTTCTTCATATCTGATTATTTTCTAAAATATCGTCCGACGACAGGCAGCCCCGACAGCGGGAAGTCTTTCTTCACGATGTAGGCAATGAAGACAATGCCCAGCAAGGTATTTACTGCCACGGCCGGCAGGGTCGGCAAGTTGCGGTTGGAAGCCGTCATTGCGGCGAACAGCAATGCGGCCAGTGCCACATATACGGTTATCTCCTTCAGCGGATAGTTGATGGGATAATATTTCTGTCCGACGAAATAAGACAGAAGCATGGCCGTTCCATATCCGGCAAAACCTCCCCATGCGCATGCCATATAGCCATATTTCGGCACGAAGAGGATATTGATGACAATGAGCACGGCACACCCTATGCCCGAGAACACGGCGCCCCAGACGGTCTTGTCGATGAGTTTATACCAGAACGAAAGGTTGAAATAGACGCCCATCATGATTTCCGCCGCCATGACGATCGGCACCACCTTCAGGCCTTCCCAGTAGTCGCGCCCGATGATGTGGCGGAGAATGTCCATATAGCCGACCACCACGAGGAAGGCAAGCAGCGTGAAAATCAGGAAATATTTCATGGCCTTTGCGTAGATGGCACGGTCGTCCTTGCTCTTGGCCTGCCCGAAAACAAAGGGCTCATAGGCAAAGCGGAAGGCCTGGGTGATCATCGCCATGATCATGGCAATCTTCGAACAGGCTCCATAGATGCCTAGCTGACTGTGCACATCGCCGGCCTTGTAGATAAACGGGAAAAGTATCTTGTCGGCCGTCTGGTTCAGGATGCCGGCAATGCCCAGGATGAGAATCGGCCAGGCATAGGCCAGCATGCGTTTCAGAAGCCTCACATCGAAACCATAGGAAAAGCCTTTCATCTCTTTCAGGAGGAAAACCACCTGCACGGAAGAACAGAAGAGATTGATATAGAAGATGTAGACCACATCGGTAACACCCGCAATGAGGAAATAAAACAGGTTAAGGCCGATCAGCATGGCAATGTTCAGCAGTTTGATACCCGCAAACTTCAGGGCCTTGTTCTGGTAGCGGAGATAGTCGAAAGGAATACACAGGAAGGCATCGACAGCCACGGTAACAGCCATGATTCCTATATACTCGGGATGCTCCGCATAGCCTGCGAAAGAGGCAATGGGCTGCAGGAAGGCAACGACCAGCAACGCGAAGGCCAGCGACAACAGGCCTACTGCCCACAGGGTGGTGCCATAGACCTTGTCGGCATTCTCCTCCCGCTTGTTGGCAAAACGGAAAAATGTGGTCTCCATGCCGAAGGTCAGCAAGACGAGTATCAGTGCCGTATAGGCATATACATTCGTAACGACGCCGTAGCCGCCCGATGCCGCCGAGATCTTTATCGTGTAGAGCGGCACCAGGAGATAATTCAGAAATCGCCCGATGATGCTGCTAAGACCATAGATGACGGTGTCCTTTGCCAATGATTTTAAGTTTGCCATTTTCCTAAAAGAACAAATAACATATTGAGATTGCCGCTATCACTCCCGCCAGGTCGGCAAGAAGCCCGCAGGCAACGGCATGCCGGGTGTATTTGATGCTCACGCTGCCGAAATAAACGGCCAATATATAGAAGGTGGTATCCGTGGAACCTTGGAACAGACAGGAAAGACGGCCGACAAAGGAGTCGGCTCCGAAGGTCTTCATCGCATCGACCATGAGACCGCGCGCGCCGCTACCCGACAACGGTTTCATGAGTGCCGTGGGGAGGGCGTCTACAAAACTCGTGTCGAAACCACAGCTCTCTATGCACCACTTGATGCCTCCGATGAGCATGTCCATCGCTCCCGAGGCCCGGAACACGCCTATACCCACGAGGATGGCTACCAAATAAGGAATGATGCGCACGGCCGTCTGAAATCCTTCCTTCGCCCCCTCGATGAAGGCATCGTAGACATTGATGTGTCTGAGGAGGCCCGTAAGGATAAATCCCGTGATGATCGCCATCAGAAGAATGGTGGCAACACTCGTACTCACCGCATTCATCGTTGTCCCGTCCAGCTGTGAGAAGCCCCAGATGATGCCTGCCACAACGGCACAAGTCCCGCCCAGCGTGAGCAGGAGAGTGCGATTCAAGAGATTGATGCGCTGATATAAGGAAGTGATAACGATGCCCGCCAAAGTGGCAAAAAAAGTGGCAAGAAGAATGGGGATGAATACATCCGTAGGCTGGGAAGCTCCCATCTGAGCCCGATAGGTCATGATGGAAACCGGTATCAAGGTAAGACCGCTGGTGTTCAGGACAAGGAACATGATCATGGGATTGGTCGCCGTGTCCTTCTTGGGATTCAATTCTTGCATTTGTTCCATGGCCTTCAGCCCTAATGGCGTTGCCGCATTGTCGAGCCCGAGCATATTGGCAGCGATGTTCATGAAGATGCTGCCCATCGCCGGATGATTCTTCGGAATATCGGGAAAGAGCCTGACGAAGACCGGGGAGAGGAAGCGTGCCAAGGCATTTACCAGTCCTCCACGCTCCCCTATCTTCATGATACCCAACCACAAGGACAGCACTCCCGTCAGCCCGAGGGAGATTTCGAATGCCGTTTTCGAAGAGTCGAAGGTGCTGTTCATCATCGCCGGGAACACTTCCAAGTCGCCCAGGAAGAGAAGCCGGACGAGAGCCACCACGAAGGCAACGACGAAAAATGCTATCCAAATATAGTTCAGTACCATTTCCGAATATCTTTATTTAACGGTAGTACGGCGCTCCCTGATCAGTTTGATCTGCTGGAGAAGTTCGCCATAATGCAGTTTGTTGATACCCGTGGCTGTCGCAGACCGGCTCCTGCAATAGTTCTCAACCTTGTTCAGGTGCTGAAGCACATAGAGGGTGGCATCAGAACTGATCGCATTCGAGGGACTGCCGCCATTGAGAAGTTGCACAAGGGTGCTGCCTGCACTTTTTGCCTCATCCTTCTTTTCCGGATTCAAGATGGAATTGATACGACCCAGATAATTACGCTCCAGCGTACGGCGTATCTTGTTCTGCAGCTCATTCTTGTTGTCCAGAGGTTTCCATACATACTTGAACACGGCATTCAGATAGACGTCAAGCTTCAGGATATCGGCACCTTCAGTAAAAGAATCGTTGTAAAGCTTATTGAGAACCGACACGCTGAGCAAAGCGGAAAGCGCCGTGCTCTGCCTGCTCTCTATGTCTTTCTGGACATCCATACCTATCAAGTCTGTTATTTTCCTCGGATAAAGCCACATAGGAGCCTCAAAGACATTCGTACCAATCCAGCTGACCGCAGAGAGCTGTCTCGACGCAGGAGCCACTTCCACAGGCTTCTTGCCGGGAAGATTGCTGAGATAGTGGCCTCCGATGTTCTTCTGTACATGGCGTGTATAGCGACTGAACTGGTCGCGAACGGCAGTATACATCTCCGCAAGGTCGTCGTATTGATAGTTGTCTTGCTTGGTCCAAGCGGGCAATCCGGCAATGACGCGCTTCAGATTCTTTACGCCATAGGTGCTGGCCTTCATGTTATCGTCGCCCACGCTCTCGGTCTGCGACCGTGGATCCTCATCACGGCCCTCGCCCGAGAACCACAGTTCAGGATGCTGCTTGAGCATATTCGTGGTCTCCGTCATCAAGGCTTTCTTCTCCTCGAACTCATCCTTGAACTCCGGCCGCCATTGGTAACCCCACTTGATGGCCCATTTGTCATAGTCGCCGATGCGGGGAAAGAGCCCCTTTTCCGAGATATTGTCTTCTGGCTGTGCCACATAGTTGAAGCGGGCATAGTCCATGATGCTTACGGTATGGCCATGGGCTTCTACCCAGGCCTTGTCGCGGAGTTTCTCAACGGGAGTGGCATAGCTTGCTCCCATGTTATGTCGGAGCCCGAGAGTGTGCCCCACCTCATGGGAACTTACGAAACGAATGAGCTCACCCATCAGCTCGTCATCAAACTTCATGGTCTGGGCACGCTTGTCAAGCGGTCCGCACTGAACCATATACCATTTGGTAAGAAGATTCATCACATTATGATACCAGCAGATATGACTCTCGATGATTTCACCGCTGCGAGGGTCGGAAACATGAGGGCCATAGGCGTTCTCGGCCTCTGAAGGCAGGTAGCGGAGCACGCAGTAGCGGGCATCGTCGACGCTCATATCCGGGTCGTCCGGCCATTCCTTTCCCTGAATGGCATTCTTGAAGCCGGCAGCCTCGAAAGCTATATTCCAATCTTCGATACCCTTTATCAGATAAGGAACCCACTTCTTGGGGGTCGCGGGGTCGATGTAATAGACGATTGGCTTTACAGGCTCTACCAGTTTTCCTTTCTGGTAAGCCTGCTCATCTTTCGGTTCGAGGCGATAACGGGCTATGAACGACTCGCGCTCGGTCTTGTGCTGTTCGTCGCTGAAGAGGGTGAAGTTGTTCACAAAGTAACCCACCCGCTTATCCCAGAGGCGCTTGCGCATGGGATGCTCGGGAAGCATTACGATAGAGGTGTTCATCCCGAGTGTGGCACTCCCCGTAGAAGCGGCTGCCAATCGTCCGCTCGTAAGAGCATAGGTGCGTGTAGTACCCACTTCTATATTTATGGGAAACACCTTCACGGTGTCGATAAAGGTGCGGTCCGCAGAAAGAGCCCCGAGCTTGGGAGCTCCGGGTCTGCCTCCCGAGATAGAAGTCATCAGCTTATTGTCTTTCAAGAAAAGGTCGGTAACATCTATCAGGTTCAAGTGCTCGTCCTTATTCTTGCCGATAATCTTGAACGCCCCCACGATAGGGTCAGTAGTCGAGGCTTGCAAGGTTTTGGAAATTTTATCTTTCTCATCGGCAATTTGCGAGAGCACATAAGCACGCAGGAGCATGGTCTTGTAGTCGCGCTTCTCGAAATATACGGTGGCCTCATTGACCTCTTCCCCCGAGAACTTGCCGAAGCCTTGGGGCACGGAGGTATATCGGGTAACGCAAAGCAGGTATCGCCCAAGCAATGAATCCGGCACCTCAAAATACCATTTGTTTTCGATATGTCGAACTGTGAAAAGCCCTTTGTGCACGGTGCCTTTCTTCTTCAACAGCTCTTCATACTCGTTCTTTTTCTCCGGTTTTTTCCTGGCATCAGCTTTCTTGTCCTTGGAAGACGAATTCTTGTCAAGCTTGGAACTGTCTTTCACAACTACAGAAGTATCCTCCTGAAAGGTAAGTGACGGCAAATTGAAAGCTTGCAGATTCAGACAGAAAACTACTGCGGCAACGCACAGTAGCAACTGTCTCTTATACACATCTGACGCTGCCGACGACTAGTCGAGTGTAG
>CAUULA010000004.1:0-45425 GCA_963545855.1 uncultured Prevotella sp. | reverse complement strand
ACACTCGACTAGTCGTCGGCAGCGTCAGATGTGTATAAGAGACAGATATTTACCCAGTGAATTTTTTAAAAACAAACGCGATGAAGAAATTACTGTTAGGGTCTGTAATCCTGTTGGCCATGCTCGTAGCGGCTCCGGCCTCTGCCTTTGCGCAGAATGTGTATCTCACTCCGGCCAGTGGAGCCGTGGCGTATCATAAGACCAAGACTTGCAGTTACCTGCAAGATTCAAAGGTGGTGAACAGCGTAACCGAGGCTGAGGCAAGGAAGATGGGCCGGCATGCATGTCCTCGCTGCTATGGCAAGAAGGTTATGGCCGAGACTTCCAAGACCGTTGCGGCCGGGAAAGCAACCCGGAAGACGGTTACTGAAACCAAGAACACTGGTAGGAAAGCTGTAGAGAAGAAAGAAGCAGCCGAGAAGAAAGTTGGCGGGAAACCTGCGGAAACGGCTAAGAAGGCAGGAAAGAAAACCGCCGACGAGGCCAAGACCGTCGAGAAGGAGGTAACGAAGAAACCTGCTGCGACGAAGAAAAAAGACAACAAGAATTCGTGGAAACAGCTGCTTTAAACGAATCTTTCTCCATCAGAAAGCACGATTCTCTTCCCTCGAAAAGGGGAGAGGATCGTTTTTTGACATGCCCCCGAAAGTTTTTAGTCCAACTTTCGGGGGGCATGCCATAGTAGATAGCTCCTTTGCATTTTATCACCCGTCGATGGCGATGTCCTGAAGAATCTCGCTCAGGGTGGGGTGAATATGGATGATGTGCTTCAGATCGTCAAGCCCAGCGTTGAAGTTCATCAGCGCGGCAATCTCCTGCACGAGGTCGGCGGCATGGGCACCGAGCACATGGCAGCCTATGATCTTTCCGTTTCCATCCACCAGAATCTTGGCAATGCCTTCGGTGGCCTCTTCCGCCAGAGCCTTTCCGTTGGCGCGGTAGAAGCCTTTCTTGGAGCTGTATTCCAGCCCTTCGGCCTTGGCCTGCTCCTCGGTAATGCCTACAGAGGCCATCTCCGGGCTTGTAAACACCGCCGCGGGGACAATGTCCAGACGAATCCTGTCCTCCTTGCCGAGAATATGGTTGACGGCACGGAAGCCTTGGAAAGTGGCTGCGTGGGCAAGCATCATGCGGGCGTTGACATCGCCGATGGCATAGATGTGCGGCACGGAGCTCTGCATGTTGTCGTCTACGGGGATGCCGAGACGGTCGAACGCCACTCCGGCAGCCTCAAGATTCAGGCCTTCGGTATTGGCACCACGGCCGGTAGCCACCAGCACGGCATCGGCATGCAAGGCCTCGATGGAGCTCACGCTGAAGCCCATGTTAAACTTGATTCCCGACTTCTCCATCGACTTGCGCAGTCGCTTGGCAAGATCCTTGTCCATCGCGGGAAGGCATTCCTTCAGGAATTCATAGACTTCCACCTCCACTCCCATGCGATGGAAGATGGAGGCAAACTCCATGCCGATGACCCCGGCGCCGACGATGGCCAGTCGCCTTGGCAGTTCCTTGAGCCCAAGGAGCTCGGTGGATGTCATTACTTCCGGGCGGTTGATGTCCGGAATGGGGGGCATCTTGGAATGAGAACCCGTCGCTATAATGATGTTGTCGGCCTCGTACTCTTCTCCTTCAGGCGTTACCACGGTCTTTGCATCCTTGAAAGAGGCGTGAGCATGGATCATCTGAATGCCCGGCGACTTCATCAGCAGCTCTACTCCGTTGCGGAGCTGGTCGCTGATTTGGGCTTTGCGCTCCATGGCCTCGGCAAACAGAGTGCCCTTCAGAGAGTCGTGGACGAGCGATTTTGTGGGGATACAGCCTTCGTTCAGGCATACTCCTCCCGCATGTTTGTCTTCAAAGATAATGACCTGAAGACCGTTCTTCGCGGCATATTGGGCGGCCCGATAGCCCCCCGGGCCACTACCGATGATAATCAAATCAGTTTTCGTCATTTACCAATTGCTTATAGGTTAGTATTGGATTCTTTGCGGCAAGCACATCGTCGACACGCCTGATAGGAGCGTCGTGTGGTGCGCTCTTTACGATGTCGGGGGTCTCGATGGCCTCCTTGGCAATCCGGTGCATCACATCGATGAATCCGTCGATGGTTTCTTTGCTCTCATTCTCAGTAGGCTCAATCATCATTGCCTCATGGAAAAGCAGGGGGAAATAGATGGTCGGGGCGTGATATCCGAAGTCGAGCAGGCGCTTGGCAACATCCATCGTGGTAATGTCGGTTGACTTGTCCTTCAGTCCGTTGAAGACAAATTCGTGCTTGCAGAGTCCTTTTATCGGGAGCTCGTAGGCGTCTTTCAGACTCTCCTTGATGTAGTTGGCGTTGAGGGTTGCCAGTGGTCCGACCATCTTCAGGTTTTCATATCCGAGACTTAATATATAGGTATAGGCACGGACAATGACGCTGAAGTTGCCCAGATACGGCCCAACATGGTTGAAAAGATCCTCCGCCAGAGTGAACTTGTCGCCTTCCTTTATCACATGGGGCGAGGGAAGGAACCCTTCCAGCCCCTTGCGCACGCCGACAGGGCCGCTGCCAGGGCCTCCTCCGCCATGAGGAGTCGAGAAGGTCTTGTGCAGGTTGATGTGCATCACATCGAATCCCATGTCGCCGGGGCGGGCTGCTCCGAGCATCGGATTCAGGTTGGCCCCGTCGTAATACATCAGGGCACCGCATCCATGAATAAGCTTCTCTATTTCCGGAATCTTTGTCTCAAACAGTCCGAGGGTGTTGGGGTTCGTCATCATGATGGCGGCAATATCGTCGCCGAGCAACGGCTTCAGGTCCTCCACATCGACAAGACCGTCGGCAGTGCTTTTCACTTCTACGATCTCCAGTCCGCATACGGCTGCCGAGGCGGGGTTGGTGCCGTGGGCCGAATCGGGCACAATCACCTTCGTGCGCTTGTCGTCGTGGCGCGACTGATGATAGTTGCGGATAATCATCAGTCCTGTAAGCTCGCCATGGGCGCCTGCGCAGGGGTTAAGGGTAAAGTCGCTCAGCCCAGAAATCTCGGCAAGAGCCTGTTGCAGGTTGTACTCGATCTCGAGAGCCCCTTGGCAAGTGTCGAGCGGTTGCAGGGGATGCAGGTTGGTAAATGCGGGCAGGCTGCAGGTCTCCTCGTTGATGGTGGGATTGTATTTCATCGTACACGAGCCGAGGGGATAGAAGCCGTTGTTCACGCCGAAGTTGTTCTCGCTTAGGTTCGTGTAATGGCGTACCACGGTCATCTCGTCGCATTCGGGAAGTTCTGCGTCTGTAGCCCGCTTCTCGTCGGCAGGTATCTCGTGATGCCCGAACTGATTCTTGGGGAGAGAATAGCCGCGGCGCCCCTTCTGTGATAACTCGAAAATCAGATTTCCATATAGCTTATTATTCATGACACAATGCGATTAAATTGTCAACTTCGTCCTTAGTACGCTTCTCGGTAACGGCCATCATCAGGATGTCATCTGCCACCTTGATGCCTCCAAGGATACCATTCTCTTCCAGTTTCTTCAGTAAAGCGTCGACATCACCGTCGTATTTCACGCAGAATTCATTGAAGAACGGCTGATTGAACGCCGCCTTGAAGCGGCCTGTCTTCAAGAGCCCGGCATAGAGATAGTGGGCTCCATCATAGGAAATCTGGGCAGCCTCCTTAAGTCCTTCCTTGCCCATGAAGCTCATGTACATGGTTACCCACAGTGCCATGAGTGATTCATTGGAACAGATATTAGAGGTGGCCTTCTGCCTGCGGATGTGCTGTTCGCGTGCCTGAAGGGTCAATACGAAGCAACGCTTGCCGTCCTGGTCAAGAGTCTTGCCCACGATGCGTCCCGGCATCCTGCGCATCAGTTTCTCCGTGCAGCACATGTAGCCTACGGAAGCGCCACCAAAATTCATCGGAATTCCCAGCGACTGGCCGTCGCCGACAGCGATGTCAGCGCCCCATTCACCGGGAGTCTTCAGCAAGGCGAGGTCTGCAGGGTTGCTGTTCAGGATGAAGAGTGCCTTCTGCTCGTGGCAGAAATCGGCCACTCCCGTGAAGTCTTCAACGATGCCGTAGCGATTGGGTTGCTGTAGCACGACTCCTGCAATGCCTCCTTCCGCCAGCTTTGCCTTCAGGTGCAGCTTGTCGGTGGCACCGTCGCAGGCCTTTACCATTTCGATTTCTACGCCATGATAATGGGCATAGGTCTTGATGACAGCAAGGGTTTTGGGATCTACGGTTTCCGAGACGAGCACCTTCTCGGCCTTTTTTGCGGCGGCTTTAGCCATAAGGACGGCCTCTGCGGTTGCGGTGCATCCCTCATACATCGACGCATTGGACACATCCATGCCCGTGAGTTCGGCCATCATGCTCTGGTATTCAAAGATGTAGTGAAGTGTGCCTTGGGATATCTCGGCCTGATAGGGGGTGTAGCTTGTGAGGAATTCCGACCGCTCCACCAACTGCGGAATGGCAGAAGGAGTATAGTGGTCGTAAGTGCCGGCACCCGCGAAGCAGGTAAGCAGTTTGTTTTTCTTGCCCAGCTTGTCGAACAGCCGGCGGATCTCCACCTCGCTCAAAGCTTCAGGCAATTTGTAGTCGCGCTTCAGTTTTACGCTGTCCGGCAGTTCGGCATAGAGGTCTTCAAGGGATCCTGCGCCTATCTTGGCGAGCATCTCCTTGATGTCTTCTTCGGTATGTGGGAAATATTTGTATGCCATAGTTTGCTGAAAATGAGAAATGAAGGAATGAAGAAATGCTACATTCATTCAATCCTTCATATCCTTTGGTTATCGGATTTTAGTCTATTTCTCGGTGAGGGCCTTATAGGCAGCCGCGTCCATCAGACCGTCAAGCTCGCTCTTGTCGGAGAATTCTACTTTCATAATCCAGTTTCCGAACGCGTCCTGATTGATGAGTTCGGGGGTGTCTTCGAGTGCCTCGTTGATTTCAACAACGCTGCCGGAAATGGGAGATAGCAGGTCGGAGGCTGCCTTTACGCTCTCTACGGCACCAAACTCTTCGCCGGCGGTAACCTCATCGCCCACTTCTGGCATATCGACATACACCACATTACCCAGTTCGTGCTGAGCATAGTCGGTGATTCCTACATAGCCGAAGTTGCCTTCGACCTTTACAAACTCGTGCGACTCACTGTAATAGAGTCCTTCAATAACTTTAGCCATAATCCTTATTTATTTTTTATAATGTTTCTCGTAGAACTTCTTTTTGACGATGGTGCCTGGGAATGTCTTTTTGCGTATCTGTATTTCGACTTCGTCGCCCAGCTTGATGTCGCTGTCGACGAGTGCCACGGCACAGCTCTTATCGGTGGAGATGAGGCGATAGCCCGTGGTGATTTCCCCCACTTCCCTTCCGTCTTTTAGCACCTTATATCCATGACGAGGGATGGCTTTGTCGTGAAGCTCGATGCCGCGCAGGCGTTTTGCCACGCCGTTGGTCTTCTGCTCGAGGAGTGCTTCCTTGCCGATGAATTCCGGTTTGTCGAGCTTGACAAACATGCTCAGTCCCGCCATGATAGGAGAGATGTCCTTGGAAAGCTCGTCGCCATAGAGCGGCAGCCCTACTTCGAAGCGGAGGGTGTCGCGGCAGCCGAGTCCGCAGGGGGCTATGCCGGCTTCCATCAGTTTGTCCCAACAGTTGCGGATGAAGTCATGGGTGCCGTAGATCTCGAAGCCGTCTTCGCCAGTATAGCCTGTCCGCGAGATGATGATGTTCTCGTCGAAGCGGTCGAGCGTCTTCACTTCATAGAAGCCAAGGTCTTTGCATGGGATGCTCAGCACCGTTTCTACAGCCTTCTCGGCCTCCGGACCCTGAACGGCCAGTTGTCCGAAGTAGTCGCTCTTGTAGCAGATTACGGCGTCGAACCCTTCGGAGTGCTCCTTGATCCACTCATTATCCTTGTCGATATTCGAGGCATTGATGGTCATGAGAAACAGGTTTTTGTCGAGTTTGCAGATGCAGGTGTCGTCTACGGTGCCGCCGTCGGGATAGCACATCATGCCATACATTACCTTGCCGACAGGCATATCGGTAACATCATTGGTGAAGATGTGGTTGACGAACTTCTCTGCTTCACGGCCGCTCACGATGACTTCTCCCATGTGAGACACATCGAATACCCCGCAATGCTGTCTTACCGCATTGTGCTCCTCGATGATGGAGGAGTACTGGATGGGCATGTCGAATCCTCCGAACGGAGAGATCAAGGCGCCTAAAGCCACATGTTTGTCGTATAGACAAGTCCTTTTATTTTCCATATTATCGGTAATTAAAGTTGTTTCGTTCCAAAAATGAAGTCTTTGTCGAGATACTCTTTCTCTATTTCCTCGATCATTCTGATGTCTGCGGGGGTCAGGGTGTACTGCGTGGAGCAGAGGTCCTGCCTGAGCCGCTTCCTGATTTCGGGGAAGGAGAAGGGGGTGTAGTCCTTGAGGAGGCAGATGCGCTGCCTGACGCTTTCCACTCCGTGCTTCGAGAGTTTCTGCTTCGACGGCGTTATTGCCTGAAGCATGTTCTCCATATCGGTGTCGTAAAGCAGGGTGCCGTGGGCTATATTCTTTCCCGGGAGGTGATAGATGGCGTTGCCCGAAACCTTCTTTTCTCCGATCATGATATCGTTGTGGTCGCTCTTCACGGCCTCGATGCCGAGGTTGCGGAGGGCTGCCGTCACCATGTCGAGATAGCGGCCGAAGGTCTCGTCCACATTCGCGTCGCTGGTGATGTAGGACAGCATCACATTACTCATGTCGGCATAGACGCATCCGCCACCGCTCTTGCGGCGATACATCTCAATCCCATGCTTCGTGCAATACTCGATGTTCACCTCGTTTTCGATGATCTGGTTGCGTCCGAAGATGACGGTGGGGTTTACTTGCCACATGAAGAACATGTCCTCGTCGAAGTCGAAGTTGCGTGCGGCAAACTCTTCCATGGACAGGTAGAAACTCAAATGGCGTACTTGCTGGTCGGGCAGGTCAATGTATATCATAGCATGGTTTTAAGCTGTTATTTCCTGCAAATATACTAATTTTTTATTGAACCCTGCAAAGAAAAAGATGATTTTTATTTGTTAAGAATTCTTAGTTTATGCTCTTTGTCATCCTTGTCGGATACAAGGTGCGGGAAACAGAATTGTAAAAGACGGCTAAAAGGCGGGTAAAAGGCCGTTAAAAGGAGCGCTTCTAACGGCTAAAAGGCGAGTAAAAGACCGTCTTTTACTTTTGGTTCTGTATCTCTTTGGGAATCAAAGGATTCCGTTTCGCTAAATATTCGCTATCGACATGATGTTGGCAAACACGCCGGCAGCCGTAACGCTGGCACCCGCGCCGTATCCCTTTATCTGCATCGGATACTCCTTGTAGCGTTCCGTGGTGAGCAGGAGGATGTTGTTGGAGCCTTCAAGGTGATAGAAAGGATGAGACTGCCCCACGGTCTCAAGGCCCACGCGGGTCTTTCCGTTCTCCATCGTTGCCACGAAACGCCATCGCTTTCCTTCCTTCTCCAGCTTTTCCCGTTCGGCCTCGAATCCGGCGTCGAGTTTGGGGAGGTTCTTCCAGAAGTCGTCCAGAGTGCCTTTGAAGTAGTCGTCGGGCACGAAGAGATGCTTCTCCACATCGGCCTGTTCCACTTTATATCCGGCTTCGCGCGTTAGGATGACGAGCTTGCGGACCACATCCGTGCCGCTCAGGTCGATGCGGGGATCGGGCTCGGAATAGCCCTGTTCCTTGGCTCTCTTCACGGTTTCAGAGAAGGGCACCTCTTTCGAGATGGCGTTGAAGATATAGTTCAGGGTGCCGCTCAGTACGGCCTCTATCTTCAGAATCTTGTCTCCCGAGTTTCTAAGGTCGTTGATGGTGCCGATGATGGGCAGTCCCGCCCCGACATTCGTCTCGAAGAGGAACTTCACGCCACGCTTCAGGGCGGTCTCTTTCAGGCACGCATAGTTCTCATATTCCGATGAGGCGGCAATCTTGTTGGCCGCCACCACGCTCACATTATGCTCCAGCAGGCTCTGGTAGAGGCGGGCAATGTCTTTGCTGGCGGTGCAGTCTACGAACACCGAGTTGAAGATGTTCATCCGGATGATGCTGTCGCGCAGTCGCTCGGGACTGCTCGGCTCCGAGGCCTCCAGCTTCTCGTGATAGTTTGTGAGGTCGAGCCCCTCACGGTCGAAGACGGCATTCCTGGAACTGGCTATGCCCACGACATTGAGCTTCAGCCGTGAATGCTCTTTCAACTCGTCGTATTGCGAGCGAATCTGCTCGATGAGCTTGCCGCCCACTGTTCCCACTCCGCAGATGAAGAGGTTGAGCACCTTGTATTCGGAGAGGAAGAAGGAGTCGTGCAATACATTCAGCGACTTCTTCAGATACTCCCGTTCGATGACGAACGAGATGTTGGTCTCTGAGGCTCCTTGCGCAAAGGCAATCACGCTGATGCCGCTCCTGCCGAGCGTGCCGAAGAGCTTGCCCGTGATGCCCGGCATGTGGCGCATGTTCTCGCCTACGATGGCCACGGTGGAGAGATTCTTCTGCACCTGCATCGGAAACATCGCGCCCGTCTCGATCTCATGGGCAAACTCCTCGTCGAGCACCCTCTCCGCCTTGTCGGCATCTTCTTCGCGCACGCCGATGGAGGTGGAATTCTCCGAGGAGGCCTGTGCCACCATGAAGGCAGAGACGCCTCCGCTGGTCAGCGCGGTGAAGATGCGGCGGTTGACGCCGATCACGCCTACCATCGAGAGACCTGCCACATGGATGATCGCCGTGTCAGAGATGCTCGAGATTCCCTTGATGGGTTTCCCGTCATTGCTTATCTTGCTCTTGATCACGGTGCCCGTTCCCTTGGGGTTGAAGGTGTTCTTTACGCTGATGGGAATATTCTTGATGCATACGGGATATATCGTGGGGGGATAGATTACCTTTGCTCCGAAGTTGCAGAGCTCCATGGCTTCTATGTAGCTCAGCTCATTGATGGTGTACGCTCCCTTGATGACTTTTGGGTCGGCGGTCATGAATCCGTCGACATCCGTCCATATTTCGAGGACTTCGGCATCCAGTTCCGCGGCGATGAGCGAGGCTGTGTAGTCGCTTCCTCCACGCCCGAGGTTGGTGATTTCGCCAGTATTCTTGTCGGTGGCAATGAATCCCGGCACGACGCACACGCGGTGCGGTTCCCTGAAAGCCTCGTGGATGAGCCGGTTGGTGAGCTCTGAGTCGAGCATGTGTTTCCCGTTCTTACGCTCGGTCTTGATGAATTCCATGGCGTCCATCCGCCTTGATCCGCGGATCAGCGTGCCCACGATGTTGGAGGAAAGACGCTCGCCATAGCTCACGATGGCGTCCAGGGTCTTCTCGCTCAGGTCGTGAATGAGATACACGCCGTAGTAGATGGAGCGCAGTTGCTCGAACAACTGGTCCACCTTATTAAATAACATTTCTCTGTCCAGATTGTTGGTGATGACGGCGTCTATCATCTTTTGGTGCCGCTCTCTCATGGCGTCGAAGCTGTCATGCCAGTGTTCATCACCTTTGAGGGCTGTCTCTGCCGTTGCTATCAGCTGGTCGGTAATTCCGCTAAGTGCGCTCACCACGGCAATTACAGGCTGATGCTTTACCTCTTTCTCTACAATGCTTTTCAAGCTCAATATGCTTGAAACGGAACCCACAGATGTTCCGCCGAATTTCATCACTTTCATGTCTTTTCCTTTTGGGTTATTATTCCATCATCCCCAATACGGGAGGGCAATGCTGAAACTTAGCGGCAAAGATAATAAAAAAAGGAAAGATGGAAGAAGAAAAGTGAGTTTTTTTGAGTACGGAATAAAAATCTCGCCCTCCGGATTACAGCGGAAGACGAGACCTCTATTCTCATTTTATCAGCCTCACGGGGCCGATCAGCCCTGACGGGAGCAGCGGGTCGGAGGCTTTGTAGAATCTTCTAATTTGGGTTACGGGATGCTTTTCGCCTTTCTGTACATCACCAATCTGTCGGTTGGCCCATAGGTTCGTAACCTTTATTTCAAGCTTGTTCTCACCATTCCGGAGATGTTTCCGGATGTCTTCGGTACGGAACGGAGCTTTCCATTCCGTTCCCGCGAACTTGCCGTTGACCCAGATTTCGGCAATGTTCTTTACGCTTCCCAGGTCGAGAAAGATGGGGGAGTCGCCCTTCAGGTCGTTCGTCTTTAGTGTGAAGGTGGTTGTGTAGTCGGCCGTTCCCGAGAAATACTTCACCACGGGGTTCTCACATTCCGTCCAAGAGTGCAGTGTCTGGAGGGTCTCGCCGGCTTCTCCGCCACCCTTTTGGCGGAAGTGGACGCTCCAGGGCGTGTCGATGTCTTTCACGCTCTGCGGCTCATGCCCCAGATGCTTATTGTCGGTAAAGGTCTCCAAGGGCTCTCCCGCGGCGAGCGGCTCTCCGGAGAAGACTATGAAGAGGGCGTCGGTGGAGAGCATTTTGAGGCTGACGGCGAACCTTCCATTCTCTTTCTTGTATTGAATGGGCTGTATATGTCCCGTTGCGGGGTCGAATATAGTCGCGTGCCGGTTCCCGTTTCGGAAGCTCATCCTTACTCTCCTGTCCTTCCCGGAGAAGTTCCTCACCCAGTAGATTTCTTGGTTGTCGTCCTGCTGCCGGTGTACATAGCTCATGCCTTGGATGCCGTCGCTTCGGGTGGCGGCATCGCTTTCAAAGTCAGGTTCTATGCCTGCCAGCCGGATGGCCGTTGCGAGATTGCCGGTTACATTTTGCTTCCCGGAATGCCAGATGTTGTCCACGAGTTTGTGAAAGGCATTCCGGTCGGCTCTCATGCCTGCACATTGTGTCGGCTCCTTGCCGCATATCACTACGCCCGCATCGGCAAAGTCGGAGATGCGTCGCAGGATATCCAGCGACATTGTCTCGCAGTTCTTCTCCATCCACAGTATCTTGTAGCACATACCCGAGCGGGTCGTCAGCTCTCCGTTCACGGCTGCCACCTCACCGCGCAGCACCGATGCGCTTGCGAAGTCGTATTCATAGCCTTGTGGAATCTGCGGGAGTTCCCGGAAGTTTCCTCCATAGAGGCTCGTGATGTTGTTGTCCTCTCCGTAGTAGAGCAGGATGTCTGCCACGGCGTGTCCTTTGCCGAGCAGATAGCTGCTACGAGCTAAATAGTCGGTGAGCGTATGGGCCAGATGGGCCCAGGTCTCATTGCGGTGGAACCATTGGCCATAGCGGTATAGCTGCAGTCCGGGCAGATAGTTGTCGTTGGGCTGTGAGGCCGACTCGTGGATGAAGAAGCGTGTTACGCCCGCGCTCATCGCCACATCCGCCATATACTTCATGTTTTCCGGGCAGTAGGTGTAGGCGTGTCGGTCGTCGCCGTTCACCGTGAACGATTCTGCCGACACATTGTTCTGCCCGTAGATGTGGGCGACCGATGCCGACTCACGGATATCGGCGATAGCACTCGTTATCGTCGAGCCCGTGGGAGAGTCTTCCATCCAGAAGGCTGCCATGGGACTGGTGGCGTGGCGCTTCACATCCATTCCGTCGACGATGTAGGCCCGCCCACTTTCGTGCGACTCCGAGTATCTCCCTTGCAGTCCGTATTCCCTTGCGATGGTGTCCAGTCGGTCATAGTTCTCTGCCGTCAGTTCCCCGAGGGTCTTGCGCCAGTCCCACAGGAAGCGCATGCTCTCTTCGCTGCTCCCGATGATCTCGCCCGCCAGCACGGGCAGCCATGGCTTCAGTCCGTATCCCCTGCGCTTCAGGAATATTTCCGGCAGTCGGGGTGTCCATGTATAGGAGCCGGCCTCATAGCTGTCGGTGAGGATATGGGTGATGCCTTTCTTGCCCAGCATTCCGCCGCCGGCTTCTTTGTAAATGTCGAAATAATGGCGGAAGTATCGTGTCCATGCGGCCGAGTCTATCTTGTCTACCTCAAGTCCGGTGTTCTCCGGAGAGGCCGGATGGTTCACCCTCCCGATAATCGACCAGCCGAAGCGATAGATGCGCCATTTGCCTTTAGGCAGTCGGCAGCGCAGTGTCCCGTCGGCATTCATCCGAGGGGTTAGGTCGATGATGTCGGCTGGGTTTACGGCATGCAGCGTGGTGGGTGTCTTATAGTTCTTGTAATCCGGGTTGAGGGCGAATCCCCCCTGTTCCTCCGCATGGTTTATCTTGCTGATATTATAGAGTGTCAGCCCTTCGAGCTTCTTGCCTCGCACACGGAAGAAACGCGCCGTGGTAGGGGGAATGTCGATAGTGGCATAGGGTATGCGAGCCGGATATATCTCGCTCACGGACCGCCATGTCTTGCCGTCGTCGCTGCATTCCAGGAAATTCCAGCTTTCGGGCTTTCGTCCGCGAGGCCGTGAGCCCATCTGCATCGACTTGAGCGTGAGTGCCTTGATGGTATGCCGTTGCGGGAATGTAACGGTGATGATGCTGTCGCTGGCATCTGTCCGGGCACCCATCTCCTGCATCGTGAGTTCCTCGAAAGGCAGCCGGATGGCAATCACGCAGAGGTCTTCGCCATAGGGCTTTATCTCTATGCGGTCGTTGGGCTGGTAGTAGTCTTGATAGGAGCCTACCGTGCGATACAGGTCGGGCAGTTGCATCTTGAGCATCTTGCCGCCCTTTACGGTGATGGAGCGCCATTCCAGTTTCTTCATCGCATCTTCCGGTTTCACCCAGAATCCACCGGTGGAACTCCACCCCGGGGCACTGGCAATGCCCACTTCGAGCCCCAGGGAGTCGGCCAGTTGGAGCGCATAGCGGAAGGCGTCTTTCCATTCCTCCGACATATAGGGCAGTCTGACCTTTGCCGCCCTGGGCATGTTGACGCCTCCGGCATCAAACTGATGCAGGCCTCCGATGCCCTGGCCCTTCATCCACAAGAGGTCTTTTCGGATGCCCTCCTTGCTCACATTGCCGTCCATCCAGTGCCACCACACATAGGGGCGGGCCTCATGCGGCGGGTTCAGGAATCCCCTCACGATGTCGTCGGCCTGTTGCGCATGGCTGCCAAGCGGTCGGCAAGCCGCCAGCAGGAGTGCTATATAATATAAGGTATGTTTCATGGCATCGGTATTCTCATGTCCGGATGTACCGTCGGCAAAAATAATATTTTTTCCTGATTCCTGCAAGGGAATATGTTTTTTTTGTACTTTTGCAACATGATTCAAGAATATCAGCTCCGCCTGTTGCCGGAGCAGGCTTCCGGCGAGGAGGCTATTGCCCGTTTCATTGCCGATGAGAAGGGCTTCGATGTGCGCACCATCCGGCATGTGCGCGTGCTGAGACGCTCCATCGACGCTCGTCAGCGCACCATCTACGAGAATCTGAAGGTGCGTGTCTACATCAATGAGTTTCCCCAGGACGATCCTTATGAGAAAACCGAGTATCCCTTCGTGGGCGACCGTCCAAAGGTCGTTGTGGTGGGCGAGGGCCCCGGCGGCCTCTTCGCCTCGCTGCGGCTGATAGAACTCGGGTATTGTCCCGTCGTCATTGAGCGGGGCAAGGATGTGCATGAGCGCAAGAAAGACCTCGCCCTCATCACGAAGACCCACAAGATAGACAGCGAGTCCAACTACTGTTTCGGGGAAGGAGGAGCAGGGGCTTATTCCGACGGAAAGCTCTATACACGTAGCAAGAAGCGTGGCTCGGTGGATAAAATCCTGAATGTATTCTGCCAGCACGGAGCATCGGCGAGCATTCTTGCCGATGCCCACCCGCATATCGGCACCGACAAGCTGCCGCGTGTCATCGAGAACATGCGCAACACCATCCTGAAGAGCGGCGGCGAGGTGCACTTCCAGACCAGGATGACGGGGTTCATTCTGGATAACGATAAGGTTGCGGGCGTTGAGGCCGTGCGTATTCCCGACGGGCGGGAGGTCTCTTTCCGGGGCCCCGTCATCCTCGCTACCGGTCATAGTGCCCGCGACATCTATCAGTATCTGGCCGCCTCGAAAATCGAGATCGAGCCGAAGGGCATCGCCGTGGGCGTGCGCCTTGAGCATCCCTCGCAACTCATAGACCAGATACAATACCATCGTCGGGAGGGTCGCGGCAAGTATCTTCCGGCAGCGGAATACAGCTTCGTAACCCAGGTCGGCGGTCGTGGCGTCTACAGTTTCTGCATGTGTCCGGGAGGATTTGTCATCCCGGCAGCCACGGGGGCGGAGCAGATAGTGGTCAACGGCATGAGCCCCGCCAACCGCGGCACCAGGTGGAGCAATTCGGGCATGGTAGTGGAAGTCCGTCCCGAGGACATCGGGCAGGATGATGATGTGCTGAAGGTGATGCGTTTTCAGGAGCGACTGGAGCACGACTGCTGGCAGCAGGGTAACATGCGGCAGACCGCCCCGGCGCAGCGGATGGCCGACTTTGTGAACAACCGGCTTTCTTATGACCTTCCGGAGTCGAGCTATGCACCGGGTCTTATCTCGTCGCCGCTTCATTTTTGGATGCCCGGGCAGATAGTCGCCCGCCTGCAGGAGGGTTTCAATACCTTCGGGAGGCATGCCCGTGGCTTCCTCACCAACGAGGCGGTGCTCATCGCCGTGGAGACCCGCACCAGTTCGCCCGTACGCATCCTGCGCGACAGGGAGACGCTTCGGCATGTGCGGCTCGAAGGTCTCTTCCCCTGTGGCGAGGGTGCCGGATATGCGGGGGGCATCGTTTCGGCGGGCATGGACGGCGAGCGTTGCGCCGAGATGTGTGCCGAATATCTCGGCCGTGAATAGTCTCTGTTCTTATTCCTGACAAGGGTAGGATGGAAGGCAAACGATCTCCGGCGTGTCCGAAAGTAGTTGGCAGTAGTTTTACAAGCTGTGTGTAACGGTGTTACAAGCAGCGTGTAAGGCCATTACTTGCTGCGTGTAAGGCTTTTTGGTGTTCTCCTTCGGATTAGTTTCAGTTATTGAAGCCAATATTGAGCGTTGCTTCTGTGTTATCTTAATTTCATCCATGCCCTACTTGACGACGACCCTTGCACCGTGAAGAGCATGCCTGCCTATGGCCAGGGAGTGGTTTCCCTGCCATTGGAATGCCTTTTCTGGGATGGATGGAAAATCGTTCTTACGCAATTGAAACTTTGTTCCTGCGGGTTCCGGAAGTCGTGGAAAGAATTCCTGTTTACGACTCGCCTCTACCTTTCTCATGGCGTTGGCAACTTTGGGTATTGACGAATGTTTTTTCGGCGAGGCAGCAATACAGTTGTTAAAATTACAAGTTTTAACACAAAGTAGTCCTAATTTATGTTAAAACAAAGGGGGAATTATGATTCTTTCTGTCATTTTTTGTAGTTTTACGCATAATTAATTATTTTTGCATTTTCGAGTATCTGTATGATTTCTGGCGTCTGCCATAGGAGGAGACGGATGGCAATCTGGTTAGATATAGTAGTTATGAGAGAGTTGATTTTATTAATTTTAAGATAGTTATAGCATGAAAAAAACAAAAGGAAAGGGATTAAAGAGCATATTGTTTATGCTCTGGTTCTTGTTGTCAAGTCTTGTATTGCAAGCTCAGGTCAGAGGAACTTTCTCCGGCAAGGTGGTCGATCAGCAGGGGAACCCTATGATTGGCGTTACCGTGAGGCCCGACGGCGGAAAGACGGGCGTTATCACGAATGCCGACGGAGAATTCCGCTATGATGACAAGGGGCAGGAGTCGCGCACTTTCGTTTTCTCCTATCTGGGCATGAAAAGCGTTACGAGGACCCTGCGGTCGGGCTTCCTGGCGACCATTACGATGGAAGATGACGCCGAGAAACTGGACGAAGTGGTGGTAACGGGTTATCAGACGATGAGCCGCCGAGAGTCGGCAGCAGCCATCTCGACGGTGAAGATGGCGGATGTCTATAACCCGAGCGCGATGAATGTGGATCAGATGCTGCAGGGAAGGATTGCCGGCATGGGCGTCATGATCCAGTCCGGCGAGCCGAGCAGTACGCCCGTCATCCGCATTCGCGGCAACTCCACGATAAACGGGAACAAGGCTCCCGTGTGGGTGGTGGATGGTGTCATCATGTCGGAAACTGTTCCTTTCTCGGCCTCTGACCTGAACAGTCCGGACGCCTCCTATCTGATCGGCAACAGTATCTCCGGTCTCAGTCCGCAGGATATAGAGTCTATCAGCGTGCTGAAGGATGCCTCCGCCACGGCCATCTATGGCGTGAAGGCTGCCAACGGTGTCATCGTTGTAACGACGAAAAAGGGTAAGGTTACGGCTCCGGAGATAACTTATGACATGAACCTGAACCTGCATACCCGTCCTACTTACGGCCTGTTCGACCGCATGAATTCACAGGAGCGAGTGCAGTTGTCGAAGGATATCTACGATGCCCGCCTGCAATATCCCAGGGTTCCTACGGGAGAGAGCTATGAGGGAGCCTTGCAGAGCTATATCGGCAAGAAAATCTCGGCCGACGAGTTTGCCTCGTTGGTGCGCAACTATGAGACCATGAATACGGACTGGTTCAAGCTTCTGTTCCGTGAGACAGTAAGCCAGAGTCATGGTGTCTCGCTTAATGGGGGTACGAACAAGGTGAGATATTATACCTCTCTGAACTATAACGACAGCCCGGGTATCGCCGAGGGTTCCAAGAGCGACCGGTTCACGGCTTTGGGCAAGATATTCGTGAGAATCAATCGGATATTCAACGCGGAAGTGAAGCTTGACATGAGCAACCAGAATAATCACGGATACTCCTCCGTGAATCCCTTCTCTTATGCGTTTAATACCTCAAGAGCCATTCCTGCCTATAGTAATGGCGAGCTTTATTACTATTCGCGAAGCATACTGGCGAACGAGGTTAACTTCAATGTGCTTAACGAACTTAACACTACGGGCATGAAAGCCAATGTGCGCAAAATGGGCGGCATCTTCAACCTGAATGCCTTTATTCTGGACGGGCTCAAGTTTTCTTCCATTCTTTCTTACTACTGGAGCAATACCCGGACCCGCACTTGGGCAACCGATCACTCCTATGAGGTGGGAAGCATAAGGGGCTATAACTATGGCGCCTATGAGCGGGGCTCCGCCCAATATGAGGCTTCCGCATTGCCGATAGGAGGAACCTACAGGGCTTCTGATACTTCCGGGCGCTCTTACTCATGGCGCAATGCACTGGAATATAAGCAGGTTTTGTCGGAGAAGCACGAGGTGAATCTTTTCGGAGGCATGGAAATCCGGTCCGAGAAGTATAGTGGTTTCTCGCAGTTCCTTTATGGTTGGGATCCCACTTACGGTCAATCCGTCTCCCCGGCTTATACGACCCGTTATAAGACTTTGCTCGCGAGCGGGATGTTTAATCCCACGATTACGGAGAAGACGACGCAGGTGGCTTCCTATTTTTCCACGGCCAGCTACACCTACGACAATCGCTATGTGTTGAATGCCAACATACGCTCTGACGGAGCCAATAAGTTCGGGAGCAATCCGAAGTATCGCTGGCTGCCGACATGGTCATTGGCCGGAAAGTGGTTCATCTCCGGCGAAAAGTTCATGAAGAAGGTGAACTTCGTGAATAATCTGTCGCTAAGGGCTTCTTATGGACTGCAGGGGAATATCCACGATGACTCTACGCCCTATCTGTTGGTAAGGTTGGAAAGAATCGACGATATCACGGGATTGCGTCCGGGAACCGTCTATCGGCTGCCGAACCCTGACTTGCGCTGGGAGAAGACCCACTCCTATAACCTGGGTCTTGACGCGTCGTTCTTCGACTACCGTCTTTCCCTGACGCTGGACTACTATCAGAAGCACACTTCCGACCTCATTACCGACTTGCAGGTGTCTCCCTCGACGGGGCGGCTGTATATGTTCATGAATGCGGGAAAGGCCGTCAATAAGGGATTTGAGGGAGTGGTCAGCGTAGATGTGCTTCGCGGCAAGAACTTGGAATGGAATATATCCTGCAATGCCAGCCATAACACTAACGAGATAGAGTATGCCTATAATGCCAGTCTGTCTGCCAAGGAGACCTATGAGCAGATGCTGCAGGGCAATGTGGCAACCATCGGTCAGCCCTTGGGTACATTCTATTCATTCCGTTTTGCGGGACTTTCTGCCGAGAACGGCTATCCGTTGTTTTATACGAAAGATGGCCGCAAGGTGCATGAAGGCGACTTTGAGGTGATGGACTTGGTGGCTTCGGGCAGTATCTATCCCGATGTGTCCGGAGGCTTCGATACCCGTCTCACCTATAAGAAAAACCTGACTTTGAGTATCGGTTTCTCTTATCAGATGGGTGGAAAGAGACGCCTTCCGGCAATCTACAACAATGTGAGCAAGGCTTTCGATCCCACGCAGAATGTCTCGACGGCTTTTGTCAACAGATGGAAGCAGCAAGGCGATGAGCGCTATACGACCATTCCGGCCTTGTATGATACGAGAATCGCGGATGATTTTCCCGAGGAGCTGAAAGGGCTCTATGATACAGGGAGAGATGTAGATGTGAGAATGGTAAGGATGTATGACTATTGTGATATTCGTGTGGCAAGTAGCGATTTCCTCCGCCTAAGGAATGTCATGCTTAGTTACAGACTGCCGAAGAAATGTCTGGCGCCCCTCCATGTCAAAGGACTTACATTGAGAGCCACGGCCAGTAATTTGAAAGTGTGGAAATCGAAGAAGTGGGAAGGCATGGATCCGGAATCGGTTTATGCCAACATGCCTTTAATGCCGAGTTTCAACTTTGGAGTTAATGTCTTATTTTAAATATAAAAGAGGATTATGAAAAAATATAATTTATTATCTTCCATAGGATTCATACTTTTGGCAGGGATACTGACCTCGTGTAATGACTATCTGAAGGAGACCTCCGATGATTTGCTTATCCCTAAGAAGGTGGATGAGTTTGAGTCCGTTTTGCTGGGAGACGGATATCCCAACACGCTTACGGAGGATGTGGAATGGATGGATTTGATGACCGACGATGCAGAAGTGTCGCGCTCGGCCAATCCCAGCAGTACGCAGTCTGACGGTGATGACAATGTCTACCTGCCTGTAGGGCGCGGCGCTTTTACATGGGCACAGGACATAGAGTATTACGACACCTCATACGGCAAGACCTATCTGAACCGTTATAAGAATATCATGGCGTGCAACATTATTATCGAGAATGCCAATACGATGGCGGGCGACAGCATGGAGGTGAATTCATGCGTGGCCCAGGCTTATGCCTTGAGGGCCATGAACTATCTTTATCTCGTCAATTGGTATGGCCTGCCTTATAATCCTGCTACGGCGGACAAGGACATGGGGGTTATCATACGCCTTGAGAGTGAGATGGTAAGAGATCAGCCCCAGCGCTCGACGGTGGCTCAGGTTTATGGCCAGATTATTTCGGATTTGGATAATGCCTCGGCCCGGTTTAAGAAAGCCAAGAAGTCTACGAATGTCTATCTTATGAATGAGAAGGCGGTAGACTTGCTGAAATGTCGTGTGGCTTTGTATACACAGAATTGGGACGATGTCATAAAATACGGCAGTGCATTTTCAGAAGACGACTTTAATCTTTGTGACATTTCTGCCTTGACGAAGGAACAGATGGAGCATAAAAAGGAATATGTGTTCCTGAAAGCCAAGAATCCGGAGGTGGTGTTCATGTTTGGGGGCAGGGCGTTCACGCGCCAGTCTTATATGGATAACCTTATCTTAATCAACGGTGCGGCGTATGCACCTTCCCAAACGGAAGAGGGCGACCTTATAAACAGCTATCAGGATGGGGACAACCGCATCTATGCCTTCTTCTGCCAGGACAATATAGATTATGATTCGGCGTTAAATTACTATAGTACCTATGAAGACTATCGCCATCTGCCTTACAAGCATTATTCCACAAGCGAGTATTCTCAGGCCTTGCGTACATCGGAAGCATTGCTAAACATGGCGGAGGCTTATGTACAGACAGGGAAGATGGCCAATGCCGTCAATCTGATGAATCTCATGCATAAAAAGAGATTTACTGCAGATTCCTATAAGGAGTTGAGCGTCAACGACTTTGCGTCCAACGAAGCTCTGTTGGAATATGTAAGGGACGAGCGTCGCAGAGAGCTCTGTTTCGAGGAGACGCATCGCTGGAATGACCTCAGGCGATATGGTATGCCCCGCATAGAACATAGGTTCTACGCATCAAAGAACTCGACCCCAGAAATCTTTGTACTGGAGCAGGGCGACAAGAACTATACTTTGGAATTGCCTCAGAGCGAACTTGGTTATAACCGGATTGTGGAGCGTATGAACAGGAGATCGATAAAGCCTCAATAATAATAAAAGGAATTAATATATGAAAAAGATAATATGTTTCAGTTTAATAGGGATTCTTGCGTTTCTGTCTTCTTGTTCCGAGGATGACATAGTCCCTGCGGTGAACACGACTCCAGAATATGCCGGACTGTTGAAGGCCAATGCGGCAAAGTCTGATGCAGATGCCAAGATTTACGAATGGTATCAAAAGTATGGGACGGCCTTTTTGTATGATTTCAGGGATGCTGATTTCTCTTGGCAATGGGCTGGAAAGTTCAGGAATGCCTATATCAAGTTTGACGCAGCAAACGAGGAAGATATGGCCGCGGTGGCAAATCTCCTGAGTATTATAGAAAAGAATTTCCTTAGCCTTTATGACGAAGAGTTTCTAAAGGATAATCTTCCTTACAAAGTGTTTCTCGTAAAAGTTCTGCGCAGCACCTCTAATGCAGAGTCGACATTGTCTTCTTCTTGGGTCTCGGCCTTGAGTAATGGCCAGGATGCGTTTATGGTTGGCTATCAGCAGAAGAATGGGAAAGTGTTCTCTAATTCGACTTACGAGACAGAATTGGGAAATGTCTTTGGCAGTTTCTTCTATGACGCTCTTCCCATAAAACCGGAGAAGTTCGTCAATAGTCGTGTAGAATGCAGGTTTAACCTGGTAACTATGCCTATGGATAATTCTATAACAGAAGAGTTTAAGAACAAGCCTGACTGGGCTGACAGGAACCATCACGCTAATGTATGTGGGTATATAAAGGGATATACAATGTCGAAAGTCAAAGTCCCGACTCCGGCCCAGGACTATACGGATTATCTGACTTTTATCACAAAGAACCCAGGTAGCTATATCCGTAAATACACGCAGTTTTATTGGAGGATAGCCAAGAGGGCAACCTTATTTATCAGCTTTTTCCAAAAAACGAATAATCAAGATCTTATAGAAATCCAGAATGCCATGTTCCCAGATGACAAGGTTTCCATGAAAGATTTTACTTATACAGAAAAATAATAAAGAAAGATGAATAGCGCAAAATGGATTGGCATGCTGCTTGCATGGTGTTTCCTCTCCTCCGTTGTCCAGGCACAGCCTTCTCAAGGCATAAAATTTCATGATAACGAATCATGGAGTAGTATATTAAGGCTTGCATCCGATCAGAATAAGTTGATATTCGTGGATTGTTATACGACATGGTGTGGGCCTTGCAAGGCCTTGGCAAAGGATGTTTTCCCCCAGAAAACCGTTGGTGATTACTTTAATGAGCACTTTATCAATGTCCGCTATGACATGGAAAAGGGTGATGGAAAGATGCTGAATGAGCGATATAAGAAGAATATCATCGGTTATCCTACCTTATTATTTATAGATAAGACGGGTAAGGTGGTTCAGCAGATGGCAGGATTCCAGGAAGGCGAGAAGCTCATAGCAGGAGCTAGAAAAGCCTTGGCAGGACGCGACTTGTTTACTCTTGGTGCAGAATATCGTCAGGGAAACCGCGAATTCAAGTTCCTCTGTGAGTATATGGAAAGCCTTGAAAGAGCGTTTCTGAAGGATAGCGCAGCGCATGTGGCCCGAGAATATTTAAGCAAGGCTCAGCCTGCAGAACTTGACAAAGATGAAATCTGGGAAGCTTTCGGGTCCTATGTAACCGATGTAAACAGTCCTGCCTTTGAGTATCTGGTCGATAACATAGCGCGTTACGGCTATAAGCTTAAACGCGACCGTTATCAGATTTCCAGGCAGTTGGAGAATAGTTGCACCCGGGAACTTAAGAGAATTCTTGATATCAAGTATGATGATGCGCGAGGAATGTTTCTGCCCTTGTCTGCCGATACGGCAAAAGCCGAAAAGTTAATCGGCCTCATGTCTCGGGCCTCGTTGCCAGGAGTCAACGACTATCGCATGCGCCTTTATGTCCATAGGCTGTTATTGCAAAATCGGCTTGATAAGGCTTGGGATGTAATCCTTATTGCCGCGAATGCTCAAATTAGCGGCTTCTACTCTTTGAGCGTGGAAAAATACATTCGCTATATGGTGTCTAAGACAGACAATAAGAATGCTCTTAAGAGATATCTTACTGTATTGGAGCAATTTATGAATACATCCAAAGAAGACAGTTTCACATTTGGAATGTATAAGACAATGGCAGAAATCAATGAAAAGCTTGGCAATAAAAAAGTGGCAAAGCAACAGATGGAGCACTATCAGCAAGAAGACGAGAAAGCCCGAAAGGCTGTTGAGGCATTTTTCAAGAAAGGATGAAGATGAAAATGATAAAGAGTGTATTCATTATCGCGTGTATGCTTTTCCCCCTGTCCATGACCGCACAGGGACTGTACCACATCGAAGGAACGGCTAAAGGATTTGACGGGATGAAGGTGAGACTGACGGATGAGAAGAAAATGCCGTTGGACTCGTCCGTTGTACGGGAAGGCAAGTTTCTGTTACAGAAGCCCTTACATAAGGTGAGGCCTGCTTTTGTGAGTGTCGGGAAAGCCAGAAGAATTATCTTACTTGATGAAAAGCCTGTATTCGTGCAGTATTCTGAGGAAGAGAAAGAACTTGGAAACAAAAAGGTAATGTTTCCGAGTTTGCAGGTTTCGGGTGATGAAGATCAGGATCTACTCACTAAGATGAACGGTGCGCTTTCTCAGGAAATGATGGCCATGCTGGCAATCTCGCTCTCTCAAAAGGAAGGGCGGATTTCCGAAAAGGACACCTTGGTGCAGCTATATGTGGAGGCCAAGAAGATGAAGAAGGCCGTTTTCGACAGCATCGTAACCCATTGTAAGGATAGTTATGTGGCAGGCATGATTATCAATAACTATCTGAGCAAAGAACTTTCCTATCCGGAAACGCGGGTTCTCTATGACTTGTTGAGCCCTCGTGTAAAAAGTTCATCCATCGGAAAGGAACTGCAAGCCACATTGGAGAAGCAGAAAACCGTGCAGACTGGAGCCAAGGCTCCCGCTTTCAGCCTTCCCAAGCCTGATGGCGCAGAGGTCTCTCTGGCTTCGGTGAGAGGAAAATGTATCTTGATTGACTTCTGGGCATCGTGGTGCGGCCCGTGTATCAGGGAACTTCCCAACATCAAAGAGGTCTATGCCAAGTATCATTCCAAGGGTTTTGAGGTTGTCTCGATCTCCCTCGATGACAACAAAGACAAGTGGATAGGGGCTATCAAGAAATATCAACTGCCTTGGCTTCAGCTGTCTTCCCTCAAAGGCTGGAAGTGCCCGGTGGCCAAGCTTTATAATGTATCTTCTGTTCCGGCCATGGTCTTGCTTGATGAAAACGGGATGATTGTTACCAACAATGCCCGTGGTGAGGCTCTCGAAAAGGAGGTATCTAAACTATGCAAATAATGAAACGAATTCTATTAATCAGTATAATATGTGTCCTTTGGGTGCCGTTGACTGGCGCACAGGGAATTCAGTTCTTCAGTGGAAACTGGAAGGATGTGATGGCGGAGGCTAAGTCTACCGGAAAGCCGGTCTTTATCGATGTGTATACCAGTTGGTGTATGCCTTGTAAGAAAATGGCAAAGGAGACCTTTACCCAGAAGGAAGTAGGCGACTATTTCAATGCGCATTTCGTGAATTATCAAATCGACGCAGAGAAAGGTGAGGGCATTTCCATAGCCCGACAGTATAAGATAACGGCCTATCCTACCTGTCTCTTCATTCTTCCCAATGGCAAACTCGTGCATAGTTTCTTGGGATTCCAGACCGTAGAGCAGTTGCTCAAGCAGGGTAGACAGGCGGTTAAGAATGCTATGTTGCTACCCGATCTGGAGAAGATGGATGGAGAATATCAGGCAGGAGCGCGTGATAAAAGCTTTCTGATGGCCTATTGTGGTAAGCGGAAAGATTTCGGACAGAGGGGAGGACAGCCGTTAAACGACCTTCTGCAGCAGTTTAGCGACGAAGAGCTGAGCAATGTTGAGTATGCCGAATGGCTGAAGAGTTCCACCATTTATGACAAGGAACTTGTTGACAGGCTGGTAAGGCTTGCAGAGGCCATGAAGGCTACCGGCGACAAGAAGGCTTTCCTCAAGTTTGACAATACGGTGATGGCCACACTGAGCAATTATCTCAATGATGCGATTGACAATAATCGCCGCCCGCAGTTCGATCATCTGCTTGCCGCCAAGGAGAGGCTTGCTGACATCGATCCCTCTAATAGAAACAATGGAATGCTGGCATCCATGGGTGGCGGAATATCCTATATGTCCAAGGAACTCATCCGGCTCACTTTCCTTCGGAAGAATAACTATGCCGACGAGTTTCGCCAGGATTATTCCGCCTACATGGAGCATATCATGCATGAATCGCCCACCGACTCGCTCCTACAGCGCTCCAATACCGAGGCCCGGGCATACCATGATTTCATGAACGATCCCTCCGTGAGCGAGGAGGAGAAGAAGTCGCAAGAGCAGGGCTATGGCTTCCTGAATTTGCTGACATCGGTAAACGCACAGCTGCAGGCAGGTTCGCTCTTCAGTTCGTGGGACTACTATTGGGGCGACAAGGCTCTTGATGATGTTCAGAAGACTACGGCCGTGGCTTGGCTCAAGCATCTTTATGCCACTTGGCGCAATGCGGATTTAGCCTTGCCAATTGCAGATAAGCTTGTGGAATTGGGGCAGGTGGACGAGGCAAAAAGCCTGTTGCGGGATTTGGCAGACTATCTAAAGTTGACGGGAGATGAAGATCATCAAATGGCTAAAGTGATGAAAAAACTGGAGGAACTTTGATTCTTGCTCCATCTCCTCGGGCTTCAGGCCGATAAACTGTTTGCTTCTTTTTTGGGGGTACGGACAGGAAAGACCTTGAAAAGACAGATTTATATGCTATAATAAATGAGGCGGAGGAAAAACCTCTGCCTCATTTTGTCTTCGTCCGGTAAATTAAGAACGCCACAGTCCGTGGAGATTGCAATACTCGCGGGCATACACCTTCTCGGCATCGGTCTTGAATTCCGCCACAGGCCTGTCGTTCGGGGTAAGATACTTGCGGAGCACGCCGTCCTCGGTAATCAGCTCTATCCACTGGATATAGTGAGCTTCGGTCATGGGATGCTCTACTCCGCCCACCGTAACACGATATCCGTCGGCGGTCTTCTCCACAACGGGGACATGCTTTTCTTTGGCTCCGTCGGTATCATTCTCCTTCAAGAGCTGCATCGGCTTTCCGCAGCATTCAGGAGTGCAGTCGCCCTCGATGACAACTTCCACCATGTAGTTACAATCTTTGCACTTGTAAATCTCGTTTCTCTTAGTCATAATGTTAATGTTTAAATGTATAATGCAAAAGTATGGATTATTTTTAACAACTGCGCTCTTTTAACATAAATTATGGAGAGGGAACTTCGTCCGCATCGATGGGATGCGCTGGGAAAGGAGCGGGAAGTTGAGTATCCGAAGGACAAGATGCAGATAGCCGTATCCATATAGATATAGAAGCCCGGCTTTTCGGGCATTCTGCTGACTCCCATTTCGAACCGGAAGTCTTTCCTTATAGCCCTGAGAGGCAACTTGTTTATTTACGGCAGAATTCCTGAATGGCCTGCATAAGCTTTTTTGCCAGGTCGATATCATTTCCCACGGTAATGTGAATGAGGCCGTTGTCTGGCAAGTCTGTAGTGATAATCACCTGATAATTGTTTACCATATAGGGGTTTGCACTATTGTTGAAGGTAACATCCAGAATGTTTTCCCTCGGGATTTTACTGCCCTCGGCAACCAGCCCGTCGGAATAAAAGAGCACGGGCATGGACTGCTTGGGGCTGGTGAGGCACGAGACGGAGATCACATTCTCGGGTTCTCCATACCGCATGACCATTTCCCGGATATAGTCTTCGTCAAGATTGTTGTTCGCCTCCATCGGTCCCTCCGTCCCCTCATTCTTTTCCTTCCTTATCTTATACATATAGAGGAGAATGGCGATGACGAGAAGCCCGGCTAATGCATAGAAAATATAAGAATTTATCATGACACTGTAAATTAAATTTCTCTTTATCGTTTCTTTTGAGAACCTGAAAGGATTCTCCTTGTATAAGAATCTGTTCCTTTTGATTCAGCCCGGAGCTCTTTACGATGTTCCAAGCATCCTGCAACCCATAGATATACTCCAAGGAATCATAGGCAACAAGTTGATAGCATGCAGGCCATGTTTCTGGAAGGGGTTAATCTAAGTCGCCTTCTTCAAAGGTTGTAGTATTCCAGTCGCCCGTCTCATATCCCTTTTTCAACCAGTACATGCGCTGCTTGGATGTTCCATGGGTGAAGGTCTCCGGCTGCGAGTATCCCCGTGCTTTCTCCTGAAGATAATTGTCTCCGATTTTCTGTGCACATTCAAGAGCTTCTTCAAGGTCGTTGTCATCCAGACTGCCATACTCGGCATCGTCGTAGTGTGCCCAGCATCCGGCATAATAGTCGGCGAGGAGCTCCAATTTGACGCTGAGCTTGTTAGCCTCAGCGGCATTGAGACGGCTCATCTTCTGGTGGCACTTGGACAGAATGCCCCGAAGATATTCTACATGATGGCCCACTTCGTGCGCTATGACATAGGCGTAGGCAAACGAGGTGTTGCCGTTGGTCTTGACGCCGAGCGAGCTTTCCATCGTGGCGAAGAAGCTTAAATCTACATACAACTTCTGGTCGCCACTGCAATAGAAAGGTCCCATGGCCGACTGCCCCGTGCCACAGGCCGTGTTCACGGCTCCGGTAAAGAGCACAAGAGTAGGATATTCATACTTCAGTCCGTGTTTCCGGAACTGCTCCGTCCATACATCCTCGGTACCGGCAAGCACCGTCTTGGAGAACTCCGCGAACTGTTGTTCCTCCTCCGAAAACTCTGTCTGCCCGTTCGCCGGCTGTTCCTGTATCTGCGACTGCAGCTGCTGTTGTACCACATTTCCGATGACATCGGTAAGGCTTCCTCCCGACATCAGGGTTAGCAAGACAACCACGATGATGCCGCCAATGCCTCCGATACCGGCCTTTGCGCCGGTGGACATGCCCCGGCGGTCTTCTATATTGTCGCTTTGTCTCCTTCCGTCAAGTCTCATGTTCGCGTAGATTTGGAATGATATTGCAAATATAATCATATTTTTAAGAATCTCAATGCTTATGTTGAGTTTTTTTTCATTTTGCCAATCATATCCACGATGGGCAATAATGCCTGATAAAGGTTTATACAAAAAATATAAAGATGTGTTTTGCTGTTAGCGATTTTTTTTGTAATTTTGCGCAGTTTTTGAAACAAATATAAAATCTCATTATAATGAATATCTCTTATAAATGGCTTAAAGAGTATGTTGATTTCAGCCTGACGCCACAGGAAGTGGCGGACGCGCTTACCTCCACCGGGCTTGAGGTAGACTCGCTGGAGGAAGTCCAGGCCGTCAAGGGAGGGCTGAAAGGGCTCTATGTGGGCAAGGTGCTCACCTGTGAGCCGCATCCTAACAGCGACCACCTGCATGTAACGACTGTGGACCTTGGCAAGGGCGAGCCGCAACAGATCGTGTGCGGAGCACCGAATGTTGCTGCCGGACAGAAGGTTGTCGTTGCCGACCTTGGCTGCATACTCTATGATGGCGACAATGAGTTCACCATCAAGAAGTCTAAGCTTCGTGGCGTAGACAGCTTCGGGATGATATGTGCAGAAGACGAAATAGGCGTCGGTACCGATCATGCCGGAATCATCGTGCTTCCGGAAGATGCGGTAGTAGGGACGCCCGCTGCCGAATATTATCATCTCGAGAGCGACTGGCTGATAGAGATAGACATCACCGCCAACCGCTCGGACGCCCTCTCTCACTATGGCGTTGCCCGCGACCTGTATGCCTGGCTGAGGCGGAATGGCTATCAGACGAGTCTGCATCGCCCTTCCTGCGACGCTTTCAAGGTCGACGACGAGCGTCTTCCTGTCACGGTAGAGATAGAGAACGAGGAGGCCTGCGGACGCTATGCCTGCCTGAGTATCACCGACTGTGAGGTCAAGGAAAGCCCGCAGTGGCTGAAAGACCGGCTCTCCGTGATCGGTCTGCGCCCCATCAACAACATCGTGGACATCACCAACTATATCATGATGGCCTACGGGCAGCCCATGCACTGCTTTGATGCCGACATGGTGAAGGGCCACAAGATCGTTGTCCGCACCCAGCCTGAAGGTACCCGGTTTGTTACTCTCGACGGAGAAGAACACGAACTTGGCGGGCACGATTTGAGCATTTGCAATGCCGAGGAGCCTATGTGCATCGCGGGTATCTTTGGCGGCAAGGGATCCGGAACCTATGAGACCACGAGGAATGTGATTCTCGAAAGCGCTTATTTCCATCCCACATGGATTCGCAAGAGCGCGCGCCGCCATGGTCTTTCCACCGATTCCAGCTATCGCTTTGAACGCGGCATCGACCCCAATGGCGTGGTCTATGCGCTCAAGCAGGCAGCCATCCTCTGCAAGCAGCTTGCCGGCGGAAAGGTGAGCATGAAGGTCAATGATGTCTACCCACGGCCTGTCGAGCCGGCGAAGGTTCGTCTGGACTATGACTACTGCGATGTGCTCATCGGCAAGGGCATAGGGCACGACACCATTAAGAATATTGCCGAAAGCCTTGAAATGAAAGTGGCGGCTGAAGACGGGCAGGGACTGGACCTCGAAATACCTACCTATCGTGTGGATGTTCGCCGTCCCTGCGATGTCGTGGAGGAAATCCTGCGCATCTATGGATATAACAATGTGGAGATTCCCATGCAGCTGAAGTCCTCTCTGACCGTCCGGGGTGAGGAGGATATGCAGTATCACCTGCAGAATCTCATTGGCGAACAGCTTGTGGGATGCGGCTTCAACGAGATCATGAACAACTCTCTCACCAAGGTTTCCTACTATGAGAATACCGGTCTGAACCACTATCCGTGGGAGAAAAGCGTGAGGGTGATGAATCCGTTGAGCGCCGATCTTGGCATGATGCGCCAGACCTTGCTCTTCGGGGGACTGGAAAGCATCCTGCGGAATGTGAACCGCAAGAATGCGAACCTTAGGTTCTTCGAGACGGGCAACTGTTACCAGTTCTCGCCCGAGAAGCATGAGGTGGAGAATCCGGCCAAGGCTTACAGTGAAGACTGTCGTCTGGGGCTCTGGCTTACGGGCAAGCGTGTGCAGGGCTCATGGGCTCATCCCGATGAGGCAAGCAGCTTCTATGAGCTCAAGGCTTATGTGGAGAACATCTTCTCCCGTGTGGGGCTTGCCCCGAATATGACCGTTCAGGAAAAGAGCGACAACAACATCTATGCCAAGGGGCTGACCGTCAAGAACCGTGGAGGAAAGACCATTGCCCAGATGGGTGTCCTGAGCCGAAAGATACTGAAGATGTTCGACCTCGACAGCGAAGTCTATTATGCGGAAATCGACTGGACGCAGCTGATGAAGTCGGTGCGCAAGAACAAGCTCGAGTACACCGAGATTTCCAAGTTTCCTGCCGTCAGCCGCGACCTCGCGTTGCTTTTAGACAGCAGCGTGGAGTTTGCCCAGATAGAGCAGATTGCCCGCCAGACGGAAAAGAAGTTCCTGAAGAAAGTGGAGCTCTTCGATGTCTATCAGGGCAGAAACCTGCCGGAAGGCAAGAAGAGCTATGCCGTCAACTTCATCCTTCAGGATGACAGCAAGACCCTTGACGACAAGACCATCGATGCCATCATGCAGAAGCTCATCAAGAACCTTACCACCCAGCTGGACGCGGAACTCAGGTAGGCCGGAGCCATGCGCCCCCTGTTTTACCGCGAGGAGGCAAGGGGGCTGGAAGGGTTTGATCAAGGATAAGATAACAATAAAATAAAAACAGGAAGAAAGTCTTGCCGAAACGGTTCCTGAAATCAGGAATCCTCCCGGCAGAGGGGCATGGCAAGGCTTCTTAATAACTTTTCAAATTATGGGAAGAGCATTTGAATATCGCAAAGCGACAAAGCTGAAACGATGGGGCCACATGGCCAAGACATTCACCAAACTGGGCAAACAGATTGCCATTGCCGTCAAGGCGGGCGGCCCGGAACCAGAGAACAATCCGACCCTGCGCGCTGTCATTGCGACCGCAAAGCGCGAGAACATGCCGAAGGACAATATCGAGCGCGCCATCAAGAATGCGATGGGCAAGGATACCAGCGAATATAAGGAAGTGCCTTATGAGGGATATGGCCCTCACGGGATTGCCGTTTTCGTCGATACACTTACGGATAACACCACACGCACGGTGGCCGATGTCCGCTCGGTCTTCAATAAGTTCAGCGGTAATCTCGGCACACAGGGCTCCCTGAGTTTCCTTTTCGACCATAAATGCGTGTTCACTTTCAAGAAGAAAGAGGGCATGGATATGGACGAACTGATTCTGGAGCTGATAGACTTTGATGTGGACGACGAGTATGACGACGACGAGGAGACAGGAGAAATCACCATTTACGGCGAGCCGACGAGCTTCGGCGACATCCAGAAATATCTCGAGGAAAACGGATATGAGATTGTCAGCGCAGAGTTCACCCGTATCCCCAACGACCTCAAGGATGTAACTCCGGAACAGCGTGAGACCATCGACAAGATGGTGGAGAAGCTCGAGGAGTTCGACGATGTGCAGAATGTGTACACCAACATGAAGCCTTCCGCTGAGGCAGAGGGCTGAGAATCCGCCTTCCGGGCGAAGTATAACCGCAGGTCTCGAATGAGGTCTGCGGTTTGCTTTTGGAGGCTTCCGGCTTCCGGAAGGATGGAGCCTGTTTTCCCGTCAGCGGCTATTGCCTTGACGAAATCGCCGATATTGTGGCACGATTTCGCCGATTTCGTCCGACAAAATCGGCGATTTTATATTCTTTCTGGCGGCTTTTGGCCTATTCCCCTGCTTCCGGGTGCCGGTGCTCTGACCGTTATGGGGAGATGGGGAAGGTCGTGGAAGGACGGCCTACTGATAGTCCCGTGCCGTGAATGTCTCCTTGTAGAGCACCTTCCGAGGATCTTTTGCAGAGCGACAAGTATAGGTGAAGCTGAAGCCGGCTTCCTTGTATGCCTTCAGGGAAGTAGACTCCCTGATGCCTTTCCGCAGTCCGTCGTGCAGCTCGCCGCGTATTTTCTCGATGACAGCCTTGTCGTCCAGCTTGCCGGTAAACGAGCAGTAGTAGTGGTAGGTGTTGGTGGAGCGGTCGAAGGAAATGCTGTCCGTGCGCTGGAAATGATTCACCGGGGTGGGGCAGTTCTTGCGGGTATACTCCTTCGCCTCGCGCTCCGCCCGGTCTTGCAGGCTCTCGTGGCATGCTCCGAGGAGGAAAACGGCGAGTAGGAGAGTGATGCTTTTTTTCATAAAATCATGCTTAATTTTTGCAAAGGTAACAAGAATCTGCGAAAAAATGATTACCTTTGCGACTTAAAGGACATAATTTTCATGAACCACATAAGGAATTTCTGCATCATAGCTCATATCGACCATGGCAAGTCTACGCTTGCCGACCGCCTGCTTGAGTATACCAAGACCATCCAGGTAACGGCCGGCCAGATGCTCGACAACATGGATCTGGAGCGTGAGCGGGGAATCACCATCAAGAGTCATGCCATCCAGATGGAGTATAAGGCTGACGACGGAGACACCTATATACTGAATCTGATAGACACTCCGGGGCATGTGGACTTTTCTTATGAGGTGTCGCGTAGCATCGCGGCGTGTGAGGGAGCCCTGCTCGTGGTGGATGCCACTCAGGGCGTTCAGGCCCAGACCATCAGCAATCTCTATATGGCCATTGACCATAACCTTGAGATTATCCCCGTAATCAACAAGATTGACATGCCTTCGGCCATGCCCGAAGAGGTGGAGGATGAGATTGTAGACCTGATAGGCTGCAGCCCGGAGGACATCATCCGGGCTTCGGGAAAGACCGGCGAAGGAGTGCGGGACATTCTCGAGGCCGTGGTGAAGCACATCCCTGCCCCCGTGGGAAACCCGGAGGAGCCCCTGCAGGCCCTTATCTTCGATTCCGTCTTCAACAACTTCCGCGGCATCATCACGCTTTGCAAGGTGCTTAACGGGAGTATCCGGAAGGGCGACAAGGTGAAGTTCTTTAATACCGGGATGGAGTATACGGCTGATGAAGTGGGCGTGCTGAAGATAGATATGGTGCCCCGGACGGTTCTCGAGACCGGCGAGGTGGGATATATCATCAGCGGTATCAAGACCGCCACCGAGGTAAAAGTCGGCGACACGGTTACCCATGTGAATGCTCCCTGCCTCAAGGCCATAGCCGGATTTCAGGAAGTGAAGCCCATGGTGTTCGCCGGAGTCTACCCTATCGACCCCAACGACTATGAGAATCTGCGGGCGAGCCTTGAGAAACTGCAGCTCAACGACGCCTCCCTGACATTCTCCCCGGAGTCTTCCGTGGCTCTGGGATTCGGTTTCCGCTGCGGCTTCCTCGGACTCCTGCACATGGAAATCATACAGGAACGCCTCGACCGGGAGTTCAATATGGATGTCATTACCACGGTTCCGAATGTGAGCTACATGGTCTACGACAAGCATGGCGACGCCAAGGAGGTGCACAATCCGTCAGGTCTGCCCGACCAGACACTCATCGAGCATATCGAGGAGCCTTATATCCGGGCGTCCATCATCACGGCTTCTACTTACATCGGTCCCATCATGAAGCTCTGCCTTGACAAGCGCGGAGAGCTCATCAAGCAGGAGTATGTGAGCGGAAACCGTGTCGAACTGCACTTCATGTTGCCGCTCGGAGAAATCGTCATCGACTTCTACGACAAGCTGAAGAGCATCTCCAAGGGCTACGCCTCGTTTGATTATCACCTCTCGGGGTTCCGTTTTTCGAGGCTGGCAAAGCTCGATATCCTTTTGAACGGCGAGCCTGTGGACGCCTTGTCCACGCTCACGCATCAGGACAATGCCGTCGCGTTAGGGCGCAGGATGTGCGAGAAGCTGAAGGAACTCATTCCGCGGCAGCAGTTCGACATAGCCATCCAGGCAGCCATAGGGGCCAAGATCGTGGCCCGTGAGACGGTGAAGCAGGTGCGCAAGGATGTTACGGCCAAGTGCTATGGCGGCGATGTCTCGCGTAAGCGCAAGCTCCTCGAGAAGCAAAAGCGCGGCAAGAAGCGCATGAAACAAATCGGCAATGTCGAGGTTCCGCAAAAGGCATTCCTTGCGGTATTGAAGTTGGATTAACTATAAACCTATATATAAGGAGGAAAAACATAACCATGGATTCCATTACAAACAACACCCGTGATGTGGCAAGGGAGCTGGCCCGCAAGTACAGTACCATGACTCATGATGAGCTCGACTTGCTTGAGAGCATCCTCGTGCCGCATAAGTATCTCAAGGGACAGATGATTCTTTCGGAAGGAGACATCGACAAGGACATCATGTATATAGCCAAGGGGATGACTCGCCAGTTCTATTTCAAGAACGGGAAGGAACTTACGGAGCACATCGCGACCGAAGGCGGCATCGTGATGTGCATAGAGAGCCTCTTCAGGGAAAAGCCAACGGAAATACAGGTAGAGGCCTTGGAGCAGACCTGGATTTATTCCTTGCCGAAGGACAAGCTGGAGCAGGTGGCTCTCCACAATAGCAACATTCAGATTCTCTATCGCAAGATTCTGGAGGAAAGTCTGATTCTGTCGCAGGTGCATGCCGATCTCGTGCGCTTTGAGACCGCACAGGAGCGCTACCAGAAACTGTGCAAGCTGATGCCGCAGGTAATCCTCCGTGCCCCGCTGGTCTACATCGCAAGTTACTTGCAGATGACGCCGGAAACGCTCAGCCGTGTCCGCACGGCGGCATTGAAAAGCTGAATATAGAGACCGGAGCTGACCGTAGTCCGCCCCGGGCCTGCTTCCATCGTTTTAATAACTGTTCTCAATAGATGCGGGGACCGAAGATCGTGGTTCCCACTCTTACCATTGTTGAGCCGTGTCTGACGGCAATCTGATAGTCGTGGCTCATCCCCCACGACCGTTCCCTGAACTCCGGGTCGTCGGAAAAATACCGCTCCTTCACCTCGCGGAAGAAGTCGGCAGCCTTGTCGAACTCCCTCGCGATCTGCTCTTCGTCGTCCACATTCGACGCCATCATCATGAGTCCGCAGATCCGCACATGTCTGAGCTCGCGCCATTCGCCGTCTTCCAACAGTTGGCGACAGGCCTCGAGCGTGAGCCCGTACTTGGTTTCCTCCTCCGCTATGTGAAGTTCCAGGAGCACTTTGATGATGCGGTCGTGCCTGGCGGCCTGTTTCTCGATCTCCTTCAGCAGCTTCAGTGAGTCCGCGGCCTCGATCATGGCGATGTAGGGAGCTATGTATTTCACCTTGTTGGTCTGCAGATGGCCGATGAAATGCCACTCGATGTCTTTCGGAAGGGTCTCCGCCTTGCCTTTGAGCTCTTGCTCGTGGCTCTCGCCGAAGATGCGCTGCCCCTCGCCGTAGGCAGCCTCTATGTATTCCTTAGGGTGGAATTTGCTGATGGCAACCAATCTGACGCCTTCCGGCAGGTTGCCCAGTACTTCGTGCAGATTCCTCGCGACATCAACTTCCATTATCTTCCCTCCTCGTATTCAGGCTTGTCGTCGGTTTCTTTCTGCCCTGTCCTGGCCTTGTGCTCGAATACATCCATGATCCTGGTCTCGGTGATTCCCGCGATGATATAGTCTATCATGGTGCCCCCCATGACCTCGTCTACATTCTTGATGGCCCCGCTGATGGTGCCGGCCTGCACGAGATAGTTCACCGTGCTGCGCTTCTCCTTCTCGGTCTTCTCATCGATGGTGATGAACTGCAGCCGTGTCTTGTACCAGCGGTCGTCGCTGTCTTTGTCGCTGAAGAATATCTCGCCGTAGGTGGCGGGGTTGAGATTCTTCACCTCAAAGTCGCCGCTGATATATGAAGACATCTCCCGGGTGATGGACTCCTCGGCCTCGCCGAAAGTGAAGGCGTCGACCACATAGAGTTCCGTAACTTTCTTCTGCATGCCGTCTTCCATGGTTTTCTCATAGCGGACGGACGCTTCGAACCATTTTGATGTTCTACTTCTCATAGTCGTGTTTTTGATTTTTGCTCTTGCAAAGATACTCTTTTTTTCTGAAACAGGTACCTATGTAGAAAAAAATAAGTAACTTTGCGCGCAAATCAGAACGATCGAAAAATGCCTCAGATATCACGAAGAGGGCAGGAAATGCCCGAGTCGCCCATCCGAAAGCTTGCCCCTCTGGCCCTGGCTGCCAAGTCGCGAGGCGTCAAGGTATATCACCTGAATATCGGACAACCCGACCTCCCGACTCCCCAATGCGGGCTCGACGCCCTGCGGCACATAGACCGCAAGGTGCTGGAATACTCCCCGTCGCAGGGCTATGAGGGCTATCGTGAGAAGCTTACACATTATTATAAGAAATATGACATTGATGTAACGGCCGACGACATCATCATTACGACCGGTGGTTCGGAGGCCGTGCTCTTCGCTTTCATGAGCACCCTGAACCCCGGCGACGAGATTATCATTCCGGAACCGGCCTACGCCAACTACATGGCTTTCGCCCTTTCGGTGGGCGCGAGGATACGCACGCTGACCACGACGATAGAGCAGGGGTTCGCCTTGCCTCATGTGGAGAAGTTCGAAGAGCTTATCAACGAGCGCACGAAGGCCATCCTGATCTGTAACCCCAACAATCCCACGGGCTACCTCTATACGCGGCGGGAGATGAACCAGATTCGTGATCTCGTGAAGAAATACGACCTCTATCTCTTCTCGGACGAGGTCTACCGCGAGTATATCTATACCGGGAGCCCCTATATCAGCGCAATGCACCTGAAGGGAATCGAGCAGAACACGCTCCTGATAGACTCCGTGTCGAAACGCTACAGCGAGTGCGGAATCCGCATCGGAGCCTTGATCACGAGGAACGAGGCCGTCAGGAAGGCCGTGATGAAGTTCTGTCAGGCCCGCCTTTCGCCTCCCCTCCTGGGGCAGATCGTGGCCGAGGCCTCGCTGGATGCCCCCGATGAGTATTATCGTGATGTCTACGAGGAGTATGTGGAACGCCGCAAGGTGCTCGTAGACGGCCTCAACCGCATTCCGGGAGTCTATTCCCCCATCCCGATGGGGGCATTCTATACGGTGGCGAAGCTGCCCGTGGACGACGCGGAGAAGTTTTGCCGCTGGTGCCTGGAGGAGTTCAGCTGCGAGGGCGAGACCGTGATGATGGCTCCTGCCGCCGGTTTCTACACCACGCCGGGGTTAGGGCGCAACCAGGTGCGTTTGGCCTATGTGCTCAGGAAGGACGACCTCGGGCGAGCCCTCGTCGTGCTCCGGAAGGCCCTTGAGGAATATCCCGGCAGGACGGCGGACCCGGCATAGAAGAGCGGGAGGCGGCCGTCAGGAAGCGGAGATGCCGACGGGAGAACGACAATTTCGCCGAATTCGTGGGACAAAATCGCCGATTTCGTCGCTCAATCTCGCCGACTTTGTCGAACAGACAGCCGTTAAAAGCAAACCAAAGAGAAAAGAGATATGAACCTGCCATTATTTATAGCAAGAAAAATCTATGGTGCCCAGGGCGACAAACGCAAGGTTTCGCGCCCTGCCATCCACATTGCCACCGTCGGCGTAGGCATCGGACTGGCGGTGATGCTCTTGTCGGTGAGCGTGGTGTTCGGCTTTAAGCACACCATCCGCGACAAGGTCATAGGCTTCGGGAGCCATATTCAGGTGGGTGATTTCATGACCATTCAGGGGGGCGAGCAATATCCCATCCAGATGAACGACTCGATGATGGATGTGCTGAGGAAGACTCCCGGCGTGAAGCATGTGCAGCGCTTTGCCGTCAAACAGGGGATCCTGAAGACCGACTCCGACTTTCTCGGCGTGGCTTTCAAGGGTGTGGGACCGGAGTTCGACTCTTCTTTCATCCACGAAAACATGGTGGAAGGCTCGGTTCCGAGGTTCTCCGACGAGGCCGGACGGAATAAAATCCTCGTCTCGAAAACCATGAGCGACCGGCTTCGCATGAAAGTGGGCGACAAGGTCTTTGCGTATTTCATCGACCATAACGGCGTCCGCGCCCGCAGGTTTACCGTGGCGGGCATCTATCAGACCAATCTGTCGGCCTACGACAAGGTTACTTGCTTCACCGACCTCTATACCGTAAGGAAGCTCAATGGATGGGAAGACGACCAGGCCTCGGGCGCGGAACTCACCGTGAACGACTTCGCGAAGCTGCAGGAAACGGAGGACATACTGATCGAGAAGGTGAACCGCACCATCGACCAATATGGCGAGACCTATTCCTCACGGACCATCCGGGAAATCAATCCGGCCATCTTCAAGTGGCTCGAACTGCTCGACCTGAATGTCTGGATCATCCTTGCGCTGATGATGGCCGTGGCCGGCGTAACGATGGTCTCCGGCCTGCTCATCACCATCCTGGAGCGCACGACGATGATCGGAGTGCTCAAGGCCCTGGGGGGGCGCAACCGTATGATTCGCCATACTTTCCTCTGGTTCGCGGCCTTCATTATCGCCAAGGGGCTCCTCCTGGGCGATGCCATTGCCCTGGGGCTGATCCTGCTTCAGAAATCCACGGGAGTCGTGAGGCTTGACGCCGCTACCTATTATGTCTCCACCGTGCCCGTAGAGATCAATCTGCCGGTTATCATCCTGCTGAACATCGCCACCCTGCTCGTGAGCGTCTTCGTGCTCATCGCCCCGAGCTATCTTATTTCGCACATACACCCGGCCCGGAGTATGCGTTACGAGTAACAGCCGACAAACGGGATATTATAAACGGCATAAAGAACATTGCACACTTGGGCGGCTTGTGCAATCTGCACGAAAAAGCGGAAATATTCTATTTTTAGTGAAAAAATTGCACAGGTTTTTTTGAAATGTGCAGAAAAGACAGTATCTTTGCACAGAATTTTGAAGATTGTGCAATGGACTCAACACCAAGTTTTAACTCATACATCGAACAAAGTATTATCAACAATTGGGACAAGGATGCCCTCACCGACTACAAGGGGCCTACGCTGCAATATCATGATGTAGCCCGCAAGATAGAGAAACTCCACATCCTGTTTGAAAACAGTGGAGTAGAGGTCGGCGACAAGGTCGCTGTCTGCGGCCGTAACAGTGCCCAGTGGGCCGTGGCCTTTCTTGCGACGGTAACTTATGGAGCCGTCATCGTTCCCGTCCAGCACGAGTTTACCCCCGAGCAATTATATAATATCGTAAACCACAGTGATGCCAAGTTGCTCTTCGTGGGTGATGTGGTGGCTCCTACGATAGATGCAGCGGAGATGCCGCGGTTGGAAGGCGTGATCTATCTTCCCGACAATTCGCTCATCGAGTCGCGCTCGGAAAAGCTTACCTATGCCCGTGAGCACCTGAACGAAATGTTCGGTCATCGTTATCCGAAGTTCTTCCGAAAGGAGCATGTAAGGTATCATGTCGACAAGGCAGACGAGCTTGCCATGATTAATTATACCAGCGGAACCACGGGATTCTCAAAGGGCGTGATGATTCCTTACCGTGCCTTGTGGAGCAACATCGACTATCTGAGCGGGGCGATAGGCGTCCACATTCCCAAGGACAGCAGCTGTCTCTGCATCCTTCCGATGGCTCACATGTATGGGCTGACCTGTGAATTCCTGCTTCAGTTTACTGCCGGTAACCACTTGTTCTTCCTTACGCGGCTTCCGAGCCCGTCCCTGATCCAGGAAGCATGCATGGAAGTAAAGCCTGCCATCGTGGTCTCTGTGCCGCTGGTGGTAGAGAAGATTATCCGGAAGAAGGTCTTCCCCGAGATGGACAGCCGCTACAAGATACTCATGAGCATGCCCGTTATCGGCAAGAAGATAAGGGAGGTTCTCTGTCAGCGTGTCAAAGATCTTTTCGGCGGCAACCTCTATGAGATTCTCGTAGGAGGAGCGAGCCTGAACAAAGAGATAGAACAGTTCCTGAAAGATATCGATTTTCCTGTTACCGTGGGGTATGGGACCACCGAGACAGCCCCCATGATCAGCTATAGCGACTACACGGACTTCGAGAAGGGGTCGTGCGGCACGCCGGCAAAGCATATGGAGGTGAAAATAAAGAGTGAGGATCCGGAGAATGTTCCGGGCGAGATATGGACCCGCGGGCTTAATGTCATGCAGGGATACTATAAAAATGAGGAAGCCACAAAGGCCGTCCTTGACGAAAGAGGATGGTTCCATACGGGAGACTTGGCTACGATGAGCTCTGACGGACACATCTTTATCCGAGGCCGCATCAAGAACATGCTGCTGGGTTCTAACGGCCAGAATGTGTATCCGGAGGAAATAGAAGACAAGCTCAACTCGATGGCAATGGTGAGCGAAAGCCTCGTCTTGCAGAGGGGCGAAGAGCTTGTGGCCCTCGTCCATCCTGATATGGAGGAGGCTCATCAGATGGGTTTTTCGGAAGAAGACCTGATGAATGTAATGAACCAGAATCGTTTAGAATTAAACCAAATGTTACCCCCATTCTGCAAGATAGCCGCAATACAGCTGCATGACAGGGAGTTTGAGAAGACCCCGAAGAAGAGCATCAAGCGCTATCTCTATCAGAATGCGGTCTAAAAATCCAAATATTAAACACTATGATGCAAATTCCAAGCTTCAACGAATTGATTGAGAAGGCGATCATTGATTGTTGGGATCATGATGCACTGACGGATTACAAGGGAACCACGCTACAGTATCATGATGTAGCGCGCAAAATTGAGAAACTTCATATCCTGTTTGAGAACGGCGGGGTGGCTAAGGGAGACAAGATTGCCCTTTGCGGGCGAAACTCATCGGCGTGGGCTTGTGCCTTTCTCGCCACGCTTACCTATGGTGCTATCGCTGTCCCTATCCTTCATGAGTTTACTGCCGACCAGATTCACAATATCGTGAACCACAGCGAGGCGAAGTTCCTTTTTGTGGGTGATATCGTGGCTACACAGGTAGACGCAACAAAGATGCCCGGTCTGGAAGGCATCATCTATATTCCGGACTACTCGCTTGTGGTGTCGAGAACCGACAAGCTGACCTATGCCCGTGAGCATCTGAATGAGATGTTTGGGCAGAAGTATCCCAAGTATTTCCGTAAGGAGCATGTGAAGTATTACCGTGAACAGAATCCTGACGAACTGGCGATGATCAACTATACCAGTGGGACCACGGGCTTCTCAAAGGGCGTAATGATTCCTTATCGTGCGATGTGGAGCAATGCCGACTTTGCCAAGCATGCACTTGGCGACCATCTCCATACGGGCGATCAGGTGATCAGTATCCTCCCGATGGCGCATATGTATGGCATGGCCTTTGAGTTTATCTATGAGTTTCTTTCAGGCTGCCACATCTTTTATCTGACGCGCGTGCCGAGTCCTGCCATCATTGCGCAGGCTTTTGCGGACATCAAGCCCCGCGTTATCATAGCCGTGCCTCTCATTATCGAGAAGATTATCAAGAAAAAAGTATTCCCGAAGATTCAGAACAGTAAGATTCGGTTGCTGATGAATATGCCCGTGGTGAGCAAGAAAGTCTATGAGCGTATCTGCGAGCAGGTGTCAGAAGCCTTCGGCGGAAACTTCTACGAGGTTATCATAGGCGGTGCCGCCTTCAATCAGGAAGTGGAGCGGCTCCTCCAAAAGATCGGGTTTAAATATACCGTGGGCTATGGTGCCACCGAGTGTGCGCCGATCATCTGCTATTCGGACTATTCCACTTTTGTTGCCGGAAGCTGTGGAAGAGCCGCTCTGCATCAGCTGGTGCGCATCGACAGCGCGGATTCCGAGAATATTCCGGGCGAGATTCTCACGAAGGGACCTAATGTTCTCCTCGGCTATTATAAGAACGAGGAGGCTACGAGAGCCGCCATTGACGAAGAGGGATGGTTCCATACCGGCGACCTCGGGACGATGGATAAAGAAGGAAATGTGTTTATCCGTGGCCGTATCAAGAACATGCTGTTGGGTGCCAGCGGGCAAAATATCTATCCTGAAGAGATAGAAGACAAGCTCAACTCTATGACTCTGGTCATGGAGAGCGTCGTAATCCAAGAAGATGAGAAACTTGTCGGTCTGGTATTCCCTGATCTTGACGAGGCCTGTAAGCTCGGTTTCAACAAGTCTGACCTTGAGGAAATCATGGAGCAGAATCGAGTGGAATTAAACAAGGAGCTGCCTGCCTATTGTAAGCTTACGGCGATTCGTCTCCGCGACGAGGAATTTGAGAAAACGCCGAAGAAAAGCATCAAGCGATTCTTATATACAAAATAAGCCTTCTGGAATTGTTTTCCCAAACGGATAACATGATACACGAAACTCTGTTTTGTCCCGAAAATTCGGAGTTTTGTGTCTTTTCTATTTATGTACTGGTCTTGAATAGTTATATAACTTGTGCCTTTCTTTGAAGCAGAAGGTACTGTCTTTCATTAAATGAAGAAAACCATGCCTCACCGTTGATACGGTGAGGCATGGAAAATACACGGTTAATCATCCCAAGAGCTGTAATTCTTTACTCCCCAATCGGATTCCTCATCGAACCATCCTTTCTTGGCATCGGGATCTCCTCCTGTCTCATCATCCCCCGCCTGTGGCAGAGAGGTTTCGTACATGATGGAAGATATATTAATCAATATCGTTTCTATCATCGGTTTCTCGTATGTTTTCTTATATTTCATTTTACTATCACTTTTTTACCGTTGTGAATGTATACACCCTTAGTAGGTTTCGTTACTCTCTGACCATTGAGGTTATAGTAGGCATCATCGTTTAAAGGAGAAGCAATCTCCTCGGCATCAATGTGTTCTATCCCCGTTGTCTCGCCGTCGTCAAACAGGAGGACAAGCTTGGCTCCTGAGGGAACATTGAGGTTGATATATGCCTTGTGTACGCCTATGGTAAGTTTACCATTATCCTTGAACTGTTTTGCTTGCGATACGCGGAAAGCCTTGCCTCCGGTTACATAAAAGTTGGTATTACCATCTTCTTTGTCAATGATATCCTTTGCGTCCACCGTTACAGGCTTCAGAATGTTAGCTCCTGCATAGCTCCAGACATCATCCTCACCGATGCGATAATAGAAATCATCGGGCAGCGTGCCGTCGACAGCCTTGAGCACCACTCCCGTGTTGGCGGGAACATAGAGCCCGTCTTTCTCCGTTCCGGTGTCGAGATAGATGCTCTTCATGCGGATGACATTATTGCCGATCCTCTCGCCTGAAGTAAAGGCAATCACCTTGGGGCATGCCTTTGCCGCGTCCCAGAAGAGGCGGTCGCCGTGGTCGTCGATATCTCCGAAGTCGACAGCAAACTCGCGTGCGAAGGTAGAGTATAGCTTGTTGGTCAGTGCGGGCGTACCCTTGATCTTATAGTCTATCTGATTGTAGAACTGATAGTCGTCCGGGCTGTCTTTCATCGTATTGGCCACAGGGTCATACACCTGTTTCCTCCATTGGGTCTTGTATGCTTCCGCTGCCGACTTCTTCACATAGATATTCGTTGTGCTTGCAAACTCTTTGTAGTTGGTATTTGTCTCATCCAGTTCAAATCGTGTGGTACTCAACATCTTCTTGGTCGGGGCATTGCTGATGAAGAAAACATTTTCTATGGTACTGCTGTTGTCTGCGATTTTTGTCATGAAAGCCTTTGCCCCCACATATTCTACAGAGTTTTTCACAACAACTTCCTTGATTTTGTTGCTTGCGTTCTGGAAAGCATAGTCGCCGATAAGCCTCACCTCGAGATTTCCGTGGGTAGAGGTCTTCTCCGGTACTACGAATGTGTGCTGCTCACTCTTGACGGAAAGCAGGTCTGCCACAGTGGCTGCCACCTGCAGGTATTCGTTTCCGTCCTCGACGAAAGAAGGCTGGATACTCTTGAAGTTATCCTTATAGAAAGGAATGGCATCGTACCGAGCCTTCAGGTCGCTGCGCACATAGATGTTAATGTGGGAAGGCATATTGGTCGTGCCTGCCGTGCCGTCGTCGAAACTCTTGTGGTTGGGACGCTGATCGATATTGTTCGGAGAGATGGGCTCGTCGCAGAGGAAGGCGATGTCCGTCAAGTTCTTGCAAAGACTGAACGCACGGTCGCCGATGGACTCAACCTTGTTGGGAATCATCACGCTTGTCAGGTTCACACATTCATAGAATGCAAAGTCGCCAATCTTTTTGATAGACGGCGGAAGGAGCGTGAATTTCGCGTGTGCCTTGCCATGAGGGAAAAGCACAAGAGTTTCCTTGTCCTTGGTAAGCAGATAGCCGTCGACGCTGGAGTATTTGGTATTCTTTTTGTCTACATTGATATCTGCAAGGTTCTCGCAATACTTGAATGCCTCGGAACTGATGTCGGTCAAGTGCTCCGATACATTGACAACGGTCAGGGCTTTACAACTGCGGAATGCCTCGCGCTCCAGCTTGGTCACGCTGTTCGGTATGCTGATAGCCGTCAGACCGCAGTCAGCAAAGGCTCCCTGCCCGATGGTTTCGATAACGGCATTTTTGGCAAATTCAGCCATCTTGAGGCTTGAGCACCCCGCGAAAGCATTCTTTTCAATGGTGGTTACAGTTTGGGGGAATATGATTTTTCCCAACTCAGTAAGGCCATAGAATGCGGATTCTTCTATCTTTTCTAAAACACAGCCTCCCTTGAAATTGAATTCCTTCAACTTCTTATTGGTCTTGAAGGCATCTTTCTTGATGGTCGTCAGCTTGGAGTTGTCAGGTACATTGATGATTTCCAGATCCTTGCATGAGGTGAAGACATTGCCGATTTCGGTGAGCGAGGAGGGCAAGGTAACTTCTTTAAGTTTCTGGCACCAGCCGAATGCGGATTTGTCGATGGTCGTTACCTTGGAAGTTTCTTCAAAGGTTAACTTGGTCATATTGTACACATTGTTGAATGCGCTTTCTTCTATCTTTTCCACATTGGTCGGTATGGTGAGATCTGTGATTGTGCTGCAGCCGGAAAAAGCATATTGAGCTACCGTTTTCACGGATGAGTCAATAGTGTATTTTCCATTAAGCACGCTTTTTCTTGGCGGAAAGAAATAGAGCGTTGACTTATCTTTCGAATAGACAACGCCGTCGACGACCTCAAAGTTAACACAACCTTCTGCGGGTGCCTTGTATTCTTCAATTTTCTCACAGCTGGCTATGGCACCCACCACATTTTCCTTTTCCAGATCTTTGGGCAGTGTGATGGTCTTGAGTTCCTTGGCTGCATAGATGGATGTATTGTTGAGCTTGGTAACATGGTTCAGGTCTATAGTCTTCATGAACTGGCATTTGTCTATGCCGCGTGGGGCGATAGATGTGATGTTATCGGGGACTTTATAGTTCTCCTCAGCTTTTGAGCGAGGATAGGCCACCAATTCTGTATCTCTGAAAAGAACGCCGTCAATAACCCTGTAGTGGGCCGTTCCGCCCATGGGGATGGCAAACTCTTCCAGATCATCAGATGGGGTGATAGTAGGAAAGCCTGTTTCCACATACTGCAAGTTTTTCGGAAGTACCAGTTTCCTGAGTCCGGCAACCTGATGAAAAGCGCTATGGTAGATTTTTTCTACGCTTTCAGGCACGGTATAGGTTCCTCCGGTAGGATTCAGGGCCGACGGCACCGAGTAGAGTTCTTTCTTGTCATGAGAGTAGAGACAGCCGTCGTCATCGGACGAGAAGTCTTGATTATTCGAATCTACCGTTATCTTCGGCTTCGCCCCGATATTGTAGAAAGCTGAATGGACAATGGTCTTTACATTCTTCGGAATGAAAAGTGTTGTCAGATTGGCGTCTCCAAAACAAGCATCATCGATTTTCTCGATGGTTTCTGGCAGTGTTACTGCGGTAATATTCTTGCATTTGGCTCCTCCACCGCCAATCTGTGTAACATGGAAAGTAGTACCTTTGCCATCGTCAAAGCTACTTGGGATGGTGATGGCTCCCGTCTTAGTATCTCTTGCACCAATGAAGGATACTTTAAAATCGGTTAAATTCAGCACTTTGTATGTAAGGTCTTCGTGCCAAACCGTTTCTCCCACCGTATAGGCTTTCGTCCGTATGGGGATTGCCAACAGGAGCTGTCTCTTATACACATCTGACGCTGCCGACGACTAGTCGAGTGTA
>CAUULA010000003.1:0-48974 GCA_963545855.1 uncultured Prevotella sp. | reverse complement strand
CCTTTTAATAATTTCTTTATAAAAGAAAAGCCTACTACACTTTTATTAGTGAGAAAGGCCTTTCGTGTGCCAAGTCAACTCCTTCTGTCGAACAAGAGCACTGTAAAGTTAGTTGTTTTTGTCCGAATAACCAAACAAATTACAACTTTTTCGTCTTGACATGTTACAAACTGAACGTTTTTCTTAGAATGGCACATCCTCGTCTGCGGGCAAAGGAGGAACTAAAAGAGCATCTTCCCCATTCATTTTGCTCCCCAGAATTTCGCCTCCTTGCTCGGGTTTGCTATCAAACTGGTTGGCATCAGGATTTTCAAAGCGAGTATATTGTCCCTTAAAGGTCAACAAAACATCCCCTGTAGCACCTTTGCGATGCTTGGCGATAATGATTTGAGCCATGCCGTGAAGGTCGTTTCCGTTTCCGTCGGCAAATATATGATAATATTCGGGGCGATGTACGAACAATACCATATCGGCATCTTGCTCAATAGCACCAGACTCGCGAAGATCACTCAATTGTGGACGTTTGCCGTCAACTCCATCACGATTCTCTACGGTACGGTTCAACTGCGACAAGGCGAGAATGGGTATATCCAACTCTTTTGCAAGCCCTTTCAGCGAGCGGGAAATCGTAGAAACCTCTTCTTGCCGATTGCCAAATCTTGCCCCATTGGCATTCATCAGCTGTAGATAGTCGACCATGATAATCTGTACCCCCTGTTCCCTAACCAGTCTCCGAGCCTTTGTCCGAAGCTCAAAGATCGACAATGCGGGAGTGTCATCTATATAGAGAGGTTTCCCCGTGAGTTTATTAAGATTCTTGTCAAGGCGTTCCCATTCGTCAGGCGACAACTGGCCGTTCAAAATTTTATTGCCGGCAATCTCGCAAGTATTGGATATCAAGCGGTTTACCAGCTGCACATTGTTCATCTCAAGTGAGAAGAAAGCTATCGGGCGATTATAATCCACGACGATGTTTTTCGCTATGCTTAAAGCAAAAGAAGTCTTACCCATGGCCGGGCGACCGGCGACAATGACAAGGTCGGACTTCTGCCATCCTGAAGTTATCTCGTCAAGCTTCGTGAAACCAGAAGGTATCCCCGTCATGCCACCAGCATTAGCGGAAGCCTGTGTCAGAATATCGATGGCCTGTTTTACTACAGGATCTATCTGGATATAATCCTGGCGCATGTTCTTCTGTGACAACTCAAACAACTGCCCTTCAGCAGTCTGCATCAATTCCTCTACATCAATGGTTTCGTCAAAGGCTGATGTCTCAATGCGAGAGGCATAAGATATAAGCTGGCGAGCCAAAAATTTCTGGGCAAGGATATGGGAATGGTATTCAATGTGTGCGGAAGATGCCACATTATGCGACAGTTCCAGAATATACATGGGGCCGCCGACATCTTCCAAAGTACCGTCCTTCTTCAACTGCTCTGTAACAGTAGAAATGTCGACGGGATGCTCTTCAAGATTCAAAGTCTGAATGGATTGATAGATTTTTTGGTGTCGGGGCTCATAGAATGTTTCCGGATGCAAGATTTCGGAGACCATGGAAAAGGCATCCCGGTCTATCATCAAGGCACCCAGAACCAGCTTCTCTATGTCTAAAGCCTGTGGCTGAAGATGTCCATAAGAAGAATCGATGGGAACCGATGAATGTCTGCGATTACTGTTATTCGTATTGTTGCCTGGCATTTCACAAATGTTTAGAATACAAAATTAATAAAAAGTTTAGAGTTTTCTGCCATTACTCATGATAATTTTGTATTTTTGTAAGAAATAAAATAAATCTTTTGCTTATGATTACATTTCCCTGCGCCAAGATCAATCTTGGATTGAATGTCATATCAGAACGCCCCGATGGATATCACAACCTTGAGACTGTGTTCTATCCTATTCCGCTGACGGATGCACTTGAGATAAAGAGCATGAGCGACGAGTTTCCTTCAGAGGTATCATGCGATTTGAAGGTTACGGGGAATGCTGTTGACTGTGACGAATGCCAGAACCTTGTAGTCAAAGCCTATGAGCTGATAGCTAATAATTTTGAGCTTCCCCGCGTACATGCTCATCTATATAAACGGATTCCCTCACAGGCCGGACTGGGCGGAGGTTCAAGTGATGGAGCTTTCATGATTAGATTGCTGGATGAGCGTTTTCGGTTGAATATGGGAATAGCGGAGATGGAACGCTATGCCGCCAAACTGGGTGCCGACTGCGCCTTCTTCATTACTGCAGAGCCAGCGTTTGCCACAGGTATTGGCAATAAACTTGAACCTGTAGACGACCCTCAAGGAAATCTTAGCGGATACTATGTTGTTATTGTCAAACCGGACATTGTTGTCTCGACACGAGAGGCCTATCAGATGATAATTCCCAAGCAACCTTCTAAGAACTGCCGGACGGTTGTGCGACAGCCTATTGAGACATGGAAAGACAATCTCGTCAACGACTTTGAGAAGTCTGTCTTTCCGCAGCATCCTGAATTGGGATCTATCAAAGAGCGTCTTTACGACTCCGGAGCAAGCTATGCCCAGATGTCTGGAAGCGGAAGCGCACTCTTCGGCATATTCAGAGAAAAGCCTCATGGCATAGAAGAAGCCTTTAAAGGCTGTTTCACCTTCACTACCCAACTGTGAAGGAGCTTCGTTACGAGTTCTTTCTTACTATCCTGCGGAGATGAGGGGTTATCCAGAAAGGTTATAAAAGCCATCTTTGATAACGCAAAACGAGGCTACAAGTAATGTCTGCAGCCCCGTTTTTGTATGATAGACTTATATGTTAGCCCTTGAAGAAGTCTTTAACAGCTTCATTGGGAACCATCTGCTCATCAAAGACATAAGCTCCGGTCTTGGGGCTCTTAACCATCTTGATTACCTTTGTGTAAGCACGACCGTCAGTTGATCCTTCGTGTAAGGTAGCTACCGCTTTCTTTGCCATAGTTTAAAATCTCCTCTATTACTTTATTTCCTTATGAAGAGTCATCTTCTTAAGAATCGGATTATATTTCTTCAATTCCATGCGTTCAGGAGTGTTCTTGCGGTTCTTCGTCGTAACATAGCGACTTGTTCCCGGCAGACCACTATTCTTCATCTCTGTGCATTCGAGGATAACCTGAACCCTATTGCCTTTAGCTTTCTTTGCCATGGTAATTAATCTCCTATAACTTTAATGTCTTTCCAGTCTACATAACCCTTTGCAACAGCCTGCCGGAGGGCAGCATCCAGACCAACTTTGTTAATAAGACGAAGACCAGCCGCACTGATCTTGAGGCTAATCCAGCACTCCTCCTCTACATAATAGAACTTCTTGCTGAAAAGATTTACATCAAAACTCCGCTTTGTACGGTGCTTTGAGTGAGACACATTATTGCCTATTTGTGCCTTCTTTCCTGTAATCTGACAAATCTTAGACATTGCTATCTATAATTTTTGTTTCTAATTTTGATACTTATTCCAAACAGGTTGCAAAGTTACAAATATTTTCGGAATTAACAAAACATTTCCTTAAAGAATCTTTTATATTAAGTATTTTTTTTATTTTTCAGACTCTTCAACCGGTGGATTTTGTTCTTTGTAGTAATCCAAAAACAGCTTGAGAGCCTTGTTCGTGGCTATTGCGAGGTTGGTATCACGGCCCAAATCCTCCGTCAGCTTAAAGGTTCTCACATCTTCCACCGACCCGTAGCCAATCCAAATCGTGCCAACCGGGATTTCCGGGGAGCCCCCTCCCGGACCGGCTATGCCTGTAACGGAAATCGCATAATCGCAATTCAGAGCCGCACAGGCACCTTTTACCATCTGGACAGCTACCTCTTCGCAAACGGCAGTCTTGTCTTCAAGAACCTCATGCGATACATGCAGGAGGCGTTCCTTCACCTCATTGTCATAGGAGATAATTCCTCCCTTGAAATAGTTAGAAGCTCCGGGCACGGAAATTATAGCTTCTGCAATACGCCCGCCGGTACAGCTTTCTGCTGTCCCAAGGGTTTTCCCGTTGTCATAAAGAGTATTCAATATCTCTTTACTGATTATTCTTGTTTCGAATTCCATCTTATTTGAATGTTACTTTTGAAAAGGCAGGGAGGTCTGTTGTCGCAAAATCCCCATCAAGGTATTTAAATGTTCCCACGCAGGCTATCATTGCCGCATTGTCGGTGGTATAGCTGAATTTGGGAATATAAATTGTCCACCCGTACTTCTCCGCGTGCTCCTTGAAAGCATTGCGCAATCCGTTATTGGCCGATACGCCTCCTGCGACAGCCACATGGGTTATCCCTGTTTCTTTAACAGCCAAGCGCAACTTCTTCATGAGGATATCTACAATTGTAAATTCGATGCTTGCAGCCAAGTCGAATTTATTCTTTTCGACAAACTCCGGGTCGTCAGCAATCCATTTGCGAAGACTGTAGAGGAACGAGGTTTTGAAGCCTGAGAAACTATAGTCCAAACCTGCAATATGAGGCTCGGAGAACTTAAAGGCATGCGGATTGCCTTGCCGCGCATACCTGTCTATGACCGGTCCGCCCGGATAGCCCCACTCCAAGACTTTCGCACACTTGTCAATCGCCTCGCCGGCCGCGTCGTCTATAGTCTGTCCGAGAACTTCCATGTCATTGTAGGCATTTGCCTTTACAATCTGAGAATTACCTCCGCTGACCAGCAAACAGATGAATGGGAACGGCGGCATGCGGTCGTCATCCTCGCTCTCCTTGATGAAATGTGCCATGACATGTCCCTGCAAGTGGTTCACATCAATTAAGGGGATTTCCAAGGAGCGGGCAAAACCCTTTGCGAAATTCACTCCCACCAGTAGCGATCCCATCAGCCCGGGGCCTCTTGTAAAGGCTATCGCACTCAGCTGTTCCTTGGTTATTCCTGCCTTTTTCAAGGCTTGGTCGACCACGGGTACCACATTCTGCTGGTGTGCCCTTGAGGCCAGCTCAGGTACGACACCGCCATAGGCACGGTGAACTTCCTGCGAAGCGGTAACATTACTCAGTATTACTCCATTCTTCAGCACTGCCGCTGATGTGTCATCGCACGAGGATTCTATACCTAATATATATATATCCGTCATAATTTTCTCAATAACTCAAGATTTCAACGCCGTTGTCGGTCATCAGGAAGGTGTGCTCCCACTGTGCCGACGGCATCTCGTCCCCGGTGATGACTTCCCAACCATATGGGTCGTCGGCATCTATATAAACTTTCCATGTGCCCATATTGATCATCGGCTCAATGGTAAAGACCATGCCGGGAACCAGCAGCATGCCGGTTCCCCTATGCCCATAATGTACCACGTCCGGCTCTTCATGCATGGCAAGGCCTACCCCGTGTCCACACAAATCTCGCACGACGCTGAACCCGTTTTTCTCCGCATGCTTCTGAATGGCATGCCCGATATCACCGACAAAGCAATAGGGCTTTGCCGCCTCTGCGCCAATATCAAGACACTCCTTGGCTACACGAACGAGCTTTTCTTTCTCCGGGGTGGTTTTCCCGCCGATAACGAACATGCGGGATGCGTCTCCGAAATATCCGTTTACGCTCAAAGTCATATCCACATTGACGATGTCTCCTTCCTGAAGAACATCCTCCTCCTTCGGAATACCATGGCAAACGACCTCGTTAATGCTGGTGCACACACTCTTCGGGAAGCCTTCATAATTAAGACATGCCGGTATCGCATTGTGTTCTTTGCAATACTCCATGCAGATATCGTCAATCTCCTGGGTTGTCATGCCTACATGGATTTCGGCAGCAACGGCGTCTAAGCAGCCCGTATTCACGGCGCTGGCAACGCGGATACCCTCTATTTGCTCGGGGGTCTTCACCAGTTCACGCGTCGGCACCTCCTTGCCCTTATCCTCCCAGTATATTATGGTCTTGTCAAGCTCCGTAGGTTCCTGACCCGGCAGGCAATGCCATCTTCTCTTCTTCTTAAACATCCGTTTGTGTTTTAGTCCGATGCAAAATTACTTCAATTTGGAGATAACGCCAAATGATGTGCAATATTTTTAAAGTGTTTCACTTAAATAAAAGCGCGGCTCATAGCTGCTTATTGTCTGAAAAAAACAGGCTCATGGCACCCTTAATAGTGCTTTATGGCTCTGTCCATCTCCCTCCGGTCTTCCTTTTCCTTCAGTGTCTGGCGCTTATCAAACTCCTTCTTGCCCTTGGCCAGGGCTATATCCATCTTTGCCCTTCCATGCTCGTCGATAAAGATGAGCGTGGGAACAATGGTATAGCCGACATCCTTGCTCGCTTCTGCCAGTCGGCGTATCTCGCGTTTGTTGAGCAGCAGCTTGCGGTCGCCCTTGGCTTCATGGTTACTAAACGACCCGTAGAAATAGGGACTGATATTCATTCCCCGAACCCAGACTTCGCCCTTCTCGACGACACAATAGGAGTCTACAAGCGAAGCCTTGCCGGCACGAATCGACTTGATTTCCGTTCCGGTAAGCACCATCCCCGCGGTATAGGTGTCGACAAAGTAATATTCGAAAGACGCCTTTTTGTTGCGTATCTGTACAGGACTTTTCTTCCGTATGTCTTGCCCCTGACTGTTCATTGTTCTATCGTTGCAAAATTCTCTATATGCTCATCAATGTAATGAGCAACAGCAGCAGTAAACTGCTCCTCTTTTTCCAAGAACTCATCGTCGAGCTCGTCGAAAGCCGGATATTTCTCAAACAAAGCCATGAATTCTTCGTCCGAACAATCCCGTTCTATTTCGTCATGATACGCGAAGTAGAGCTTATGCCCTCTTCGAATGAGGCTGCACAATTCTGGCAAGCCCCACTCACGAACGGCCTTGTCAAAGGGATTGCGAAAGATGAACGCTCCCCATCCATTATGGATCAGCTGAACGAATCCGCCCTCCATAACCTCGCCGTGCAAGGCCTCCCATCCCAGCAAGGTGATCTGGTCGCTGCCAAGCTCGTGCATGTTCTCCGCACTCAGACTGCCGCCTATTGCTTCGTGGATTGCTTTGAGGAAAGCGCTTACAAATTCGTCCATTCCGGCTTCAGCTGCCTCCTTAAGAACGGAATCTTGAATCTTTACTTCTTTCATGATGCAAAGATAAATATAAAAAATGGAATACGAAAGCTAATTCTTGAAAATCAAATCATGCTGTAATACCAAGATTGCTTTTATGTCAAGAGATGAGCCCGTATTTGGCGGGGAATGAGAAGGCCGGTTTCTTGCCCTTGCATTTCCTTCTTTCAAACAAATAAACTGTAATCCGGAGATTTACAAAACCGCCGATTTTGTCGGTCAATTTCGGCGATTTTGCCCGATGATTTCGGCGATTTTGTGGAACGGGAAGCTGTCTTTTACGATTTGCCCTCTCATGTTCCTAAAGCTGTATTTTCGCTTGTCGCTTTCTTGTGGAAGCTTCAGGGTCAAAGCTCATCTATCTCTTAGCTCCGGATAAATGCGGGATTTGAGATGGTTTCTTTTATTGCTTGAGAAGTTTTTCCTTGATAATCTTTTCAAGTTCTGTTCTCCCCATGGCTCCTACCTGCATCTGAGGTTGGCTCTTCATTGGGATGAAGAGCAGGCTGGGAATAGATTCTATTCCAAACATGGCTGCCAACTCGCGCTGTTTGTCGACATCGACTTTATACACTTCGAGTTTCTCTTTATATTCAAAAGCTAAAGAGTCTAATATCGGGGCGGTTATCTTGCACGGACCACACCAGGTGGCATAGAAGTCTATAATGGCCGGGCGGCTGCCTTTATAGACCCATTCCTTGGGATTCTCCTTCGTGTCCATAATCCGCTCATTGAACATTTCCAGAGTCATTTCGATTGTGTTCTGCTTATTATGGGAAATAGATTCCGGCTTAGCCTGTGCAATTTCCTGACTCGTCTTTTTATTGGAACAGCCGGAAGTGAAGATTCCGGCGAACAGCATGAGTGCCAATATGTTTCTTACTTTCATGTTGTGTTAATATGTTTATAGTGAATAAACAGGGGAGAATAATCTGAAATAGGCCGTCAGACCGGGTCTTGGCTGGGGTCTTCAAGAAACAGGTTGTCTGCCGACTTGATTTCATCCTCGTCAAACCATTTAGTCAATTTGGCTTTCGCTTTTTGCTTGACTTCCTCCGAGACCTCGTTCCATACTTTATGAATCACATAGATTAATACGGCAAGGTCGTCGCTCAGCCCTGCCAGTGGGATAGCGTCTGGAATGACATCCACAGGAGATATCAGATAGCCAAGTGCTCCGATGATGATGGCCTTGTCTTTTACCGACACTTTGTCGCTGTCAAGAGTATAGAACAATATGAGCGCCCCGTAGACCATCTTGGCTCCGGCACGCTTGGCAATTCTTTGTATTTTCTCGACAAATTCCTTTGGGGTGAACTTGTCCTTGTATTTCATAAAATCAGGCAACCCCATAGTAAGCTTATTTGTAATTAAGAACCTTGTCTATATAATTCTCTATTTTCGCATCGTAGAGGCGACTTAACCGAATCCTGCGGACAAGACGCTGTATGCCCGCAGCCAGCAGGGCGAGCACAATTCCGATTGCTATTGAGATGAGCGAACCGCCCAATGCGCCCCCGGGAAGACTTTCTTCCGGAAACGCGGCAGCGATAATGACAGGGAGGACAATCAGTATGCCGGCCTGCGTATATTGGGATTTCTCCGATCCCAGGCTGTCAATCAGCGCCTGCTTGTCAAAAAGGTAGTCGTCCAGCAGCTCTTTCGTTATGCCGGAATCTTCCGGCATGGGGAACCCGGGCGCTTTTCCGAACTCCTTTATCTTATCGGTTACGCTGTGTTCGAAATCATTTAGGATACTATCTTTCATAATGGGCAAATTGATAATGATACATAAAAAGGAAAGCAGACTCCTGATAAGCCGGGTTCTGTATCCTCCAAAGAGGAGCTTTGTCATTTATCTACTGCACAAGTCGCCCTGTGCCTCCAGCATTCTACCCTCCATCGCAGCAAAGCTTCGGGCGAGCAGCCCTCAGGCGATGGTATACATGAACTTGCAACCTCCAGCGGCACGGCACAGTGATCACCCACTGTCCGGTGGTCTCTTACACCACCTTCTCACCCTTACCCGACTTATCCGCCCTCCTTGTGAAGTTCAGATAGTATCAGGCGGTTATTTTCTTCTGCCTTACCCTATTGTCGCCAACAGCTTCTATTTTCGGAAGTGGAGCGCTCTATGTTGCCCGGACTTTCCTCTCGTCTTTCATAAGACCAGCGACAAAGCCGGGAGTCTGCTATTCCGTTGCAAAGATAGTGTTTTTTTCAAGAAAACAATAATCTGAGGGTAAAAAATAAAAACAGGATGCGTATACGGCGTCTGCAACGATAGAAGAAAAGTGTTGGCCGACTGGGCTTCTTGGTCTGTCAGGATTATAAACGAATGTAAAATCAGGTGTTGCCGAGATTAAGATAACTTAATCGGAGAAAAAGAAATGTTAAAATGAAATAAAGATAATAGACATAATGGCAGTTTAACAAACTTTGCGCCTATTTTTGCAATCAAATTAGACAAGTGAGGGTTTTGGGCGTCTTGGCGCATAATGAGTATCGCAAAGACAAGGTACATTTCCCATGCTTGTAGAAAGAAGAATAGAAACTAATTAAATATTTTAAGGTATGAAAAAGATTTCAAAGTATTTGCTTGCGGCTATGTGCGTCGTAGCATTGGGATTGTCAGCTGGCTCATTCATGAAAGTTTATGCGGCAGAATCGTCAAGTCCTTCTGCCGCACCCGGTCAACCGGTCGACTTGACATACGCAACGGACAAGGCCCTGCCTGCCGTCGTGCATATCAAATATGTCCAGAATTCAAAGACGCAGACCGTAGATGTGCAATCAAGCCCATTTGATGATTTCTTCGGCGATTTCTTCGGATTCGGACAGGGACAGGGCGGTACACGCAAACAGCAGATCCAGACTCCAAAGAAAGAAGCTACGGGAAGCGGCGTGCTCATCAGCTCTGATGGCTATATCGTTACGAACAACCATGTAGTAAGTGGCGCTGACGAATTGACAATAACATTGAATGATAACCGTGAGTTCTCTGCCCGTATCATTGGTACTGATCCTTCAACGGACTTGGCACTTATAAAAATCAATGGCAAAAACCTTCCCACTCTTCCCATTGGGGACTCCGACAAGCTCCGGGTTGGTGAATGGGTAATCGCAGTAGGTAATCCCTATGGCCTAAATAACACCGTAACCGCAGGTATCGTCAGTGCTAAAGCTCGTTCACTGTATGCCAGCACTAATGGGATTGAAAGCTTCATACAGACTGACGCAGCCATAAATCCCGGCAACTCAGGAGGCGCTTTGGTCAACACGCAGGGAGAACTTGTCGGCATCAATGCCATGCTTTATTCACAGACAGGTTCTTATAGTGGTTATGGCTTCGCGATTCCAACCTCTATCATGAACAAGGTTGTGGACGACTTGAAAAAATATGGAACGGTTCAGCGTGCGGTTCTTGGTATCAGTGGAGGCGATGTGCTTAACTATATCAATGCCCAGAAAGAAAAGGGCATAACGGCAGACCTCGGAACAAACGATGGGATTTATGTGAATGGAGTGGATGCAGACGGAGCCGGTGCTGCGGCTGGCCTTGAGAAGGGAGATGTTATCACAAATGTTGATGGCAAGCTGGTCAAGAAGATGGCAGAGCTGCAAGAGGTGCTTGCAAAGAAGCGTCCCGGAGATCAAGTTACCATAACATATCTCCGCAACAAGAAAAAGACAACCAAGACCGTAACCCTAAAGAACGCCCAGGGGAACACGAAAGTGGTCAAGACGGCCGATCTCGATGTGCTCGGCGGCAGTTTTGCCCCTGTTGGCAATGAGATTAAGGAACAACTGGGGATTTCTTATGGGCTCCAAGTATTGAAGGTTGGGAAAGGCGCATTTAAGGATGCGGGCATCAATGCCGGCTTCATCATCCAGAATGCGAATGACTCGTCTATCAAGACAATTACTGATTTGCAGGACGCGGTGAAGAAAGCGTCTACAAGTAAAGACCCGGTGCTATATATCAAGGGTATCTGGCCTACTGGGAAGCGTGATTATTTTGCAGTTCAAGTGAACGAGTAATGATCTGAAAAGGCAAAATACTATATTTGGGGGAGCAATGGATAATTGCTCCCCTTCTCGTAAAAAGATAAGGAAAAATTTGCTCATATTAACCAAATTGAGTAAATTTGCATAGAAGCATAAAACCAGATGCCCAATGAGACAACTAAAAATCACGAAATCCATTACCAATCGAGAGAGTCAATCCCTTGATAAGTACTTGCAGGAAATAGGGCAGGAAGACCTTATTACCGTTGAGGAAGAGGTGGAATTGGCTCAGAAAATCAGGGAAGGCGACCATAAGGCACTTGAAAAACTGACGAAGGCCAATTTGAGATTTGTGGTTTCTGTTGCCAAGCAATATCAGAATCAGGGACTGAGCTTGCCTGACTTGATTAACGAGGGAAACCTCGGGCTGATTAAAGCCGCAGAGAAATTTGACGAAACCAGAGGCTTTAAATTCATCTCATATGCTGTATGGTGGATTCGCCAAAGCATTTTACAAGCAATTGCAGAACAAAGCCGCATTGTAAGGTTGCCCCTTAATCAGGTGGGCTCCGTCAACAAAATCAATCGGTTGCTCAACAAATTCGAGCAGGAAAATGAGCGCCGTCCAAGTATTGACGAGATTGCCGAGAACATAGATTTGCCAGAAGACAAAATAGAGGATGCCCTCAAAGTAAACAGCAACCGCCATGTATCTGTTGATGCGCCATTCATGGACGGAGAGGATAACAGCCTGCTGGACATTCTTCCTAATTATGATGCTCCTTTGGCAGACAAGGAGCTAGTCATGGATTCCCTAAGGGAAGAAATCTCAAGGGCATTGTCAACTCTCAATGAAAGGGAGCGCAACATTATCGAATGCTTTTTCGGCATCAATCAGCCTGAAATGACATTAGAAGAGATTGGCGACAAATTCCAGTTAACTCGGGAAAGAGTTCGGCAAATAAAAGAGAAAGCCATTCGCAAACTTAGAAAGAATACAAAGAACAAACTCCTAAAATCATACTTAGGATAATAATCAACCAAGAAGATGGGAAGTAAGTTGGAATTGAAATTAAAAGTAACATTTGCGGCATTAATGCTATTGGCCGCAATGAATGTATCGGCATCTAATAAGAAAGCCACCATATATATCTTTGGATTTTCGGCGTCATTCAATGACTCTACCGTTTATCTCACGGATGTTCAGCAAATAGATAATGCCACGATAGAATCCAAAGGTAAGTTCTTGTTGAACCGTACCGAATATGCCGATCAGTTTCGTGATTATTTTAACTCGATAGGCTTGGAGCATCGCACATGTATTATCTTATACGGTTTGAAGCTGAAGGATGCAGAGAAAAAGCTTGTGAAGCTGCGCAAGAGATATTCCAAGGGAGCACATTATAAGATTAAATATCTAACAGAAAACGATTTTAAATTTAAAGTTGTCGGGCATGAAGAGACGATAACAGAACTACCTGCTCCCAAAATTGACGAAAGCAAGAAGAAAGGCAAAAAACTCCCTAAGGAAAGCCAGATTATAAACGACTCTGAATAGAGACATATAAATCTGCTCTATTAGATATATCTCCTGGCATCGTTTCATGGATAGCATCAACAACTTCCGAATAGCCGAACTGAATATAAGGATTATCTTCAAAAATGAAGATGGTCTCAATTCGATGGCTCTTCTTCCATCTTTCGAACCCTTCCGAGTAGCCGAGCTTAAAGGGGATATTTTCTTCCAATTGACTATAGACGACTCTCTAAGACCGATCTTAAAAGAACGAAGGGAACGGATCAGAACTTTTGATACTGGCAACGGGGATACTATCGTAGACAGGATAGATGATGGCGGCTATCAGTATATTATTAAAAACATTAATGGAGCCGATTGCTGCCTATTGGAAACCGACAAGGACTTCCACGAATGCAAATGTGCCCTGAACGGCAACTACAACATGCGATCTTTCGGGCTCAATAATGCCCTCATGCTAATCTTTGCTTTTGCGGGTAGCAGGGAGCAGGTGTTGCTGATCCATGCCTCGTTGGTTCGACAGAAGGGATACGGCTATGCGTTCATTGCCAAAAGCGGAACAGGTAAGAGCACACAAGTCAGCATGTGGCTTCGCTACCTGTCTGGCTGCGACTTAATGAATGATGATAACCCCATTATAAGGATTATTGATGGGGAACCATTCATCTATGGCAGTCCGTGGAGCGGTAAGACACCATGCTATCGCAATGTAAAGGCTCGTTTGGGAGCCATAACCCGGATCGACCGGGCAGAGGCCAATAGCATAGAAAAGCTCTCGCCGATAGAGGCATTCACATCATTTCTCCCATCTTGTTCTGCCATGAAATGGGACTCCGATATATACAACAGAATCTGTGATACCATTACCAAAGTGGTTGAGACAACAGGCATCTACACATTACATTGCCTGCCAAACCGTGAAGCAGCAGAAGTATGCAACAAGGCAATATCGAGATAAGGGAAGTCCAGTTCTCCAATGCAGATCTCTTGCCGGAAATCGTGAAGATGATGGACGAGGGACACACGGTAACCCTCCGGCTGAGAGGCTACTCGATGCGCCCGTTTCTTGAAGACAATAGAGACAAAGCACTCATAACAAAGGCGAAAGACTTCAGAAAAGGAGATGCCGTATTGGCAGAAATCGAGCCCCAACATTTCGTTTTGCATCGTGTGATAAAGATTAAGGGAGACGATGTTATCCTACGAGGAGACGGCAACCTCAACACCGAACATTGCACGAAGAAAGATGTGAAGGGATTTGTCATAGGGTTCTACAGAAAGGGTCGGGAGAAAATGGACAAGACCAACGGCTTCAAATGGAAGCTCTACTCGCTTGTGTGGGGGGCGCTTCGTCCCGTCCGCCGCTACCTGCTCGCCGCTTACAGGCGGATATGGCTGATTTTTTTAAAACCAATATAGGAATATGAAAGCAAAACCCGGTTTTAATCTCCGTGAAGTGTGTGGAGAAAATATCATTGTGGCAGAAGGTAAGGAGAACATAGACTTCAGTAATATTATTAGCATGAACGAAAGCTCCGCATACCTCTGGAAAAATATTCAAGGGAAGGATTTCACGGCGGAAACTCTGCAACAGCTTCTTCTCGAGGAATATGAAGTTGCAGAGGAGACGGCGCTCGCCGACGCTAAAACTGTTGTTCGCCAATGGATAGAGGCAGGAATCGTGGAAGAATAACCAAGAGGTTGTCTTTTCATGATTAGTCCCTATTACGGAATTAAATTTCCAAACGATGATAAAGAAGACGCTTATTGCCGTCCTTACGGCCATGTTTTGTCTGCCGATATCAGCCCAGATAACGGTTTCCGGCGATATCAAGGACACAGAAGGGCATCATATAAAGTACGCCAGCCTTAGAGTTGACAAAAAGACCCCTGCTTCATTGGCCTTAAATCTTAGCGGCATAGCCTTAAAGAAATAGGCTTTGGCGTGCCGCAGAGACCGCGCCTTGAACTTACGGTAACGGCAGATAGCCTGTCTTGAGACTGCTACCGGAAATGTTACAAGCCGTGTGTAAGCGTCTTACACACGGCTTGTAACGAGATTACACGCAGCTTGTAAGAGCTCCACATACAGCTTGCTCCGGAAGCAGCTACCGCCTCATGGCCTGTCGACAAGCCTATTTCAGCTCATCAATGAAGAAGTTGGCCACTTGTCGCAGCAAATGATTACGGGTGTTTCCACCGTATATACTATGGTTGCGATTGGTATAAAACAGCTCTCTGAAATCCTTATCAGCCTGCACCAGAGCCTCTGAATACTCAAAACTGTTCTGCGGATGGACATTGTCATCAGCCACTCCGTGGCATATCAGCAGAGCCCCGTGCAGTTTCGAGGCACGCTCTATGGGATTCGTGGCATAACCTTCCGGGTTCTCCTTTGGAGTCCGCATGTATCGCTCGGTATAAATGGTGTCGTAAAACATCCAGTTCGTAGGGGGAGCTATTGCCACGCCCGCCCTAAACACACCGCGGCCATCGCTCATGCTCATCAGGGTGTTGAAGCCTCCAAAGCTCCAGCCCCAGATGCCGATTCTGTCTTTGTCCACATAGCTTTGCCTGCCAAGCCACAAGGCTGTCTCCACTTGGTCTTTCGACTCCAGATCGCCCATCCTCAAATAGATGGCTTTCTCAAAGTCCGCACCACGGCCTCCGGTCCCTCGCCCGTCAACAGAGACGACGATAAAGCCTTGTTCCGCAAGATAATAATCAAAGGCTCCTCCCTGCCCCATGCTGCCGGCACTCCATGAGTTTACGACCTGCTGGCTGCCCGGCCCACTATATTGATGCATGATCACGGGGTATTTCTTAGAGGCATCAAAACCTGCCGGCTTAATCATCCATCCGTCAAGTCTCACTCCCTCGGAGTTAACAAACGAGAAGGCCTCCTTCTTTGTCCATCCGTATTGAGCCACTTTTGACCTCAAGGCCTGATTGTCTTCAAGAGTTGAGAGCACTTTTCCGTTCTGGCCTCGCAATGTATATAAATAAGGTGTATCGTAATCGCTCCATGTGTTTACGAAGAATTTGTAGTCTCCGGAAAATATCGCGGCGTTCCACCCTTCCTTATCGGTGAGCCTTTCTGTCTTTCCGTTCTTGTGCGAGACATAGACCTGCCGGTCGTGAGGGCTTATTGCCGATGCCTGATAATATACATCTCCCGTGGCTTCATCATATCCGTACACATCGGTTATATCATAGTTTCCATCTCCAATCTTACGGATTTGAGTTCCCGCCATGTTGTAGAGGTAAAGATGCATGTAGCCGTCGCGGTCGCTGGGGAGAAGAACCGTGTTGCGTCCGACAATCACCCCTTCCATAGATTCTTCTTTCACATAGCATTTCGATTTCTCCTTTATCAATAGCCGGGCTACTGTCGAACGAGGGTTAGCCATGTAGAGGTTCAGCTCGTCCTGATGGCGGTTCATCGTATAGACTATGATTTTCGTGGCGTCTTCCGTCATTTTGATTCGTGGGACATAGCTTTCTGCCTCCAAAGGAATCTGCAGCTTATAGGTCTGATGGCTCTTTATATCATAGCTCCATGCCGATGCGATGGAGTTAGCTTCACCTGCCTTAGGGTATTTATAGGAGTATTCTCCCGGGTATGGGGCAAATTCCTTCATCTCCGGTCGCAATCCTTTAAACAGCTGCAGGGAATAAGTCTTCACTTTTCTCTCGTCATATTTAATCCAACAGAGCATCGTTCCATCCGCGTTAAAGCAGAAAGCCCGGTTGAAGCCAAACTCCTCCTCGTTCACCCAATCTGGGATGCCATTGATGATTTCATTGTATTTTCCATCCTTGGTAACCTGACTTTCCGCATTGTCGTATAGAAGTTTTACGAGAAAGAGATTGTTATTGCGGACAAATGCTATCTGGTTTCCGTCCGGCGACCACAGGGGCACCTGCTGCTTACCGTTGTCCGAGAGCCTTTCAAGCTTTGTCGTCTTAATGTTGTAAATATAGAAATCAGCCTTGTAGGAACGGCGATAAATCCTTTCAGTATTAGTTCCGATAAGCATTTTGTCTCCTTTCGGTGAGAAGATATAGTTGTCAAAACGGCCTATTTTCTCTCCCATCGTATTGTCTACATCAAATAAGACGGCGGTCTGTTTGCCCGTCTTGAAAGAGTATTGGACGATCTGCTTGCCGTCTTGAGATATGCGGGCATACTGATCTGTCCCGTCAATAGGATGAATACCGCTGATAGTCTTGGCTGCAAAAGTCCCGGAGGTTATGTCTTTAATGCTAATTCTCTGAGCACTTACCGCAAGGGAAGAGGATGCCAAAAGCAAGGCCATGGCCGAAAGAACTTTCTTCATCATACTTTAATTTGTTTTGTTGCAAAGATAGTAAAAGATTGCCAAACGGACAGTCTTTTAAGTTCTTTTTTGTAAATTTGCGATGAAATATGCGGAAACATTTCAATGATTACGGTTCCTGGATTCACTCTAAATTCCCATGTAAGGTTCAGAAGATATCCATCGACGCGGGTTTTTCCTGTCCCAACAGGGATGGGAAGATCTCCCAGGGGGGATGTATCTACTGCGACAACCGTACTTTTAATCCCTCCTATTGCAATCCCGGAAAGAGCATAAAAGAGCAGATTCGGGAAGGAAAGGTTTTCTTCGGTCGGAAATATCCCGACATGAAGTATCTCGCATACTTTCAAGCCTTCACAAACACTTATGCTCCGCCAGATGACTTAAAGAGGCTCTATGAAGAAGCCCTGCAAGATCCTGATATTGTGGGGCTTGTAATTGGCACCCGTCCTGACTGTGTTTCCGAGGAACTCTTAGACTATTTAGCAGAGTTAAGCCATAGGACTTTCCTAATCGTTGAGTACGGCATTGAGAGCGCGAACAATGAAACCCTTAGGCGAATCAATAGAGGACACAGCTTCGAATGCTGTGAGGAAACCATCCGAAAGACACACGAGAGAGGTATCACTACGGGCGGCCACATCATCCTTGGCCTGCCGGGAGAAGACAGCAACGAGTCATTAAGACAAGCTCCCATCATATCTTCTCTCCCACTCGACATTCTGAAAATCCACCAGATGCAGGTCATCAAGGGGACAAAACTGGCAAGAATGTATGCCGAGCACCCATTCCATCTCTATTCCGTGGAGGAATACATCGAGTTGATAGCCCGGTATATTCAGTTTCTCAGGAAAGACTTGGTATTGGAAAGGTTTGTCAGCCAGTCGCCGTCCGACCTTCTGATCGCCCCGAAATGGGGACTGAAGAACTATGAATTCACGCATCTTCTGATGAATTACCTAAGAAAGAACGGCATCTATCAAGGCATGATCTTGGAATAATCGTCCAAAGCAAGCAGTTCAGATACCGTCAGCCCCTTATGCAGTGTCATGAAATTATCTATGATACGGGTGTATTCCGTATTAAAGAACGGCGTTCCCAAAGCCTGATTCGTTACCCACATCACCTTTGCCATATGAAGGTCGTGCTCAAGCTGGGTGCGCTTTTCGAAGTCGTGAATCGGGTAAAGGCTCAAGAGATAGAAAGTTACGCAGTCTGGAACTATATAGGAACGGGTCATAGACTCCCGCTGCTGATAGCTGTAATACTTCTCGTAAAGCGGATACTTCACGCCCATATACTTGTCCAGGCAAATCCCTATGCTCTTGTCTCCGATGATGATGCTCTGATCCAAGGCGCCGATTTGTGCATAGACCCGCGGTATGGGAAGATTCGGAATCTGCTCCTTCAGATAGTCGAAGGCAGCATTCAGCCCCTTGTTTAAATCGTCCATGTTGGCATATTCGGCCTCCGTGTCGGAAATAAGCGCCAGCAAAGTCGAGTCCTGATAGAAGCGAAGGAACTTAGAACTGATCTCCGGATCGTTGACTTCACCAATCTGCAGCACCTTCTCCAGCAAAGTCCGGGTCTCCACGGGAAACTCAGTATTCATCCTTTGCAAGGCTGAAAAATCACTCGTAGTGAGATAACGGCTCTCCAAACGGTCATAGCGCAACACCTCAATGCGAGCATTCTGATCGTCGTCTCCATACGGCTTCAGCTTAAGCTCACAAGCCGTAAAAAGAAACAGGGTCATTAGAATGACAATATAGAGCCTTTTCACCTTATCTCAACAATCTTTATTTTTATAGAGGCAAAAATACTAAAAAATATTTTTAATTCCAAACTTTCTGCTAAAAAACTTAAATATTTCCTCAAAAAATCTTGTTTTAACTTAAAATCGCAAAAAATTCCGTGGGGACTCAAGGCAAGGTTTTATCTTTCTCTCCTTAAGGAAAATTTCCGGTATGAGAGACTATACAACGCAGGAGAAGCTGATAACTGTTTGACGATATCGGCGAGTTTGTCGGACGAAATCGGCGAAATCGTGGGGCAAAATCGCCGATTTTGCAGAGAAAGAGACCGTCTTTTGCTTAATAACCAGACGGCTGCTGCCCGAGGAAATGCGTTTTCCCCTATTATCCACAGACTTCTTCTCCGAAACAAAAGGCCCGGGCTGTTACATTATTTCATTAAAAAACAGCCAACTTTTTTCATATATCAAGAATTCTTAGTACCTTTGCAATGTTTTTTAGACACAATGAGGGCTGTACTCAAAAGCCTGTTTTGGAACACAATAAAGAAATGATTATAAGATTCAATTATGAGTAGACAAGTTGAAAAAATCAAGGACCTGATTGCCAAGCGCGAGCAGGCCCGTCTTGGAGGCGGCGAGAAAGCCATCGAGAAACAGCATGCCCGCGGCAAATATACCGCACGGGAAAGAATCGAGATGCTGGTCGACGACGGCAGTTTCGAGGAATACGACATGTTCAAACTGCATCGTTGCCATAACTTCAGCATGGAAAAGAAGCAGTATTATGGCGACGGCGTGGTGGCCGGCTCGGCAACCATCGACGGGAGATTGGTATATGTCTATGCCCAAGACTTTACCGTGAACGGCGGCTCGCTGTCAGAGACCATGGCGCAGAAGATATGCAAAATCATGGACATGGCCATGACCATGGGGGCTCCGGTCATCTGTATGAACGACTCCGGAGGCGCCCGCATCCAGGAAGGCATCAACTCTCTTGCCGGCTACGGAGAGATATTCGAGCGCAATATCCTTGCAAGCGGCGTGGTTCCTCAGATTTCCGCCATTCTCGGGCCGTGTGCCGGAGGTGCCGTATACTCCCCTGCCCTGACCGACTTCATCTTCATGAAGGAGCAGACTTCATACATGTTCCTTACCGGACCGAAGGTTGTAAAGACCGTTACGGGCGAGGACATTGATGCCGAACATCTTGGTGGGGCAACCGTGCATGCCACGAAAAGCGGTGTTACCACTTTCACGGCAAAGACGGAAGAGGAGTGCATGGAGATGATCAAGACCCTGCTCTCCTACATTCCATCTAACAATATGGAAGAGGCTCCACGCGTGGAATGCAACGATCCGATAGACCGCAAGGACGATTTACTCAACGAAATCATCCCCGACGATCCAAATATGGCCTATGATATGTATAAAGTTATCACTGCCATTACTGACAATGGTGATTTCTTCGAGGTGCAGCCTAAGTTCGCAAAGAACATCATCACGGGGTTTGCCCGCTTCAACGGGCAGAGCGTGGGTATCGTTGCCAACCAGCCTTCGGCCTATGCCGGCGTTCTTGACGCGAATGCCTCTCGTAAGGGAGCACGCTTCGTGCGCTTCTGCGACGCGTTCAACATTCCCATCGTCAGCCTTGTGGATGTGCCGGGATTCCTGCCGGGCACCGGACAGGAATATAATGCCGTCATCCTTCACGGCGCCCAACTGCTCTATGCTTATGGTGAGGCTACAGTTCCGAAGATTACCATCACGCTCCGCAAGAGCTATGGCGGAAGCCACATCGTGATGGGATGCAAGCAGCTGCGTGCCGACCTGAACTTTGCATGGCCAACCTCTGAGATTGCCGTGATGGGAGCCTCCGGAGCGGTTGCGGTTCTCTCGGCTAAGGAAGCCAAGGCCAAGAAGGACGCGGGAGAGGATGTCAAGGCATTCCTCGCGGAAAAAGAAGAGGAATACACAGAGCTCTTCGCAAATCCCTATCAGGCCGCACAATATGGCTATATCGATGATGTTATCGAGCCTCGCAACACCCGTTTCCGCATCTGCCGCGGACTGGCCCACCTTGCGACGAAGAAGCAGAGCCTGCCGGCAAAGAAGCACGGTTGCATGCCTATGTAATCCGAAAGAATGAATTTCAATTGAAGATTATGGATAAGAATGTATATGCGGCCATTGCCATGGCTATATTCGAATATCAGGGAAATAATGTGCACGACAAGGAGGCAGGCTTCATTACGATCAAGCAACGCCCCACCCTTTGGAATGCAAAGTTCTTGAGTGTAACACAAAAACCATAAAGAGGAATGAAAGAATTTAAATATACCATCGCCGGTAAGGAGTATAAAGTTGCCATCGGTGAAATCGACGAGAATAATGTGGCTGAGGTTAGCGTGAACGGAGAGAGCTACAAGGTGCAGATGGAGCAATCTGCCGAACCGGAGAAAAAGAAGGTTGAGCTTGGCAAACCTGCCACGGAAGAGTCTGGAGAAACAGCTGCCCCCACGGCAAATGTAAATACGGCCAATGCCGTCAAGGCTCCGCTCCCGGGCACAATCACGAGCATTGAGGTTGCCGTAGGGCAGGATGTTAAGGCGGGCGACACCGTAGTGGTCCTTGAAGCCATGAAAATGGCGAACAACATTGAGGCAGATAAAGACGGCAAAGTTGCTGCTATCTGCGTAAAGCCGGGACAATCTGTTCTCGAGGAAGACGCTCTCGTTGTAATTGAGTAAAATTTACAACAAAAGCAAAAATAAAAAGCAAAATATAAAAATTCCCTAATAAAGCGCTCACTTTTGTCTGAAAAACAGCGAAAGTGGGCGCTTTCTCAAAAAAAAAATGTATCTTTGCATGACCAATTATAATTGATATGGCAAAGAAAATATTATTCATCAACCAGGAGATTAACCCTTTTGTGCCGGAGACAGAAATGTCGGTTATGGGGCGTGAACTTCCCCAGAAGGCTCAAGAGGCTGGATTTGAGATCCGCAATTTCATGCCCAAATGGGGAACCATCAATGAGCGTCGCAACCAACTGCACGAGGTAATCCGTCTCTCTGGAATGAATCTTATTATCAACGAGAGCGACCACACGCTGATTATTAAGGTAGCTTCTATCCCAACTTCTCGTATCCAAGTATATTTCATAGACAACGAAGACTTTTTCTCGAAACGCCAAATGGAAAGGAATGAAGCAGGCGTTGAATATTCTGACAATGGCGAACGCGCTATCTTCTATGCCCGTGGCGTACTGGAAACCGTGAAAAAACTTCGCTGGATTCCAGACCTGGTGGTGTGCCACGGATGGATTTCCGCCGTTATTCCTTTCTATATGAAAACGGCTTACAGAGATGAGCCTTCGTTCGCTAACAGCAAGGTGGTTATGACACTTTATGAGAAACAGCTGGCAGATAACTTGTCCGACAGATTCAAAGAGTGCCTGGAATTCCGTGATGCCAAATCTAATTTGCTGAAGAATTATAAAGATCAATTTGACTTTTTAGAATTGGGCAGACTTGCAATTGACTACAGCGATGGTGTCATCAGGGGGGGGAAGGATGTCAATCCTGAACTTCTCGGCTATGCAAAAGACAAGGGGATTCCCCTGCTTGATTTCCCCGGGTATGATAATACCGATGCCTACATGGAGTTTTACAGAAGCCTTATAGGAGACGAATAACAGAAAGATTGCTTTTAGATATACACAAATTAATGAAACCAAAGTTTTTCGCAGGTCTTGTACTTGCATCTCTCGTTTTTGCATCTTGCGATACCACAACAGATTCATTGGGTATTTCCATAACGGATAAAGCCGATAATCTGACTATTAAAACAGATACTTTCACGGTAATGACACGCTCCCTGAAGGCCAATTCTGTATTGTCTCGCACGACAACCGCTTATCTCGGCAAGGTACGCGACCCGGAAACGGGAGCCTATATCACAGGCGACTGCATGATTCAATTTCATAATTTGGAGAATTACGAGTTTCCCAAGAAGGATGATATACGGAGCCTGAAAGATGGAGAAGTGATTGCCGACTCGGTGGAAATCCGCCTCTATTATGACACTTTCTATGGAGACTCCCTTGTGCCTATGAAAATGAGCGTGCATGAACTTGACAAGCCTCTTAGCGAAGGGAATTATTATACAGACTACGACATTGAGGGAATGGGACATCTCCGCAAGAACGGCCTGACCGCAGAGATGCCTTATACGCTGACAGACCTTAACATTCCCGAAAGTCTCAGCAAGAGGAGCTCATACAGAAAGAACATTCGCATAAACCTTGACACACCCTATACTGACAAGGACGGCAACGCCTATAATAATTTTGGCACATATATTATGCGTACTTACTATAAGAATCCGTCTTACTTTAAGAATGCATATACATTCATCCAGAATGTCGTGCCAGGCTTCTACTTTAAGAGCGAAAGCGGTCTTAACTCCATGGCATATATCTCGGCGAGCCAATTGAATGTGTATTTCAAGTATAATCATAAAGATAGTATTTACACAGGAATCGCATCATTTGCAGGTACAGAGGAAGTTTTACAGACAACGCGTTTCACCAATGACAATCATGTCATAGACCAATTGGTGGCCGACAATACCTGCTCCTACCTCAAATCTCCGGCCGGTATCTTTACGGAGATGACATTGCCAATAGACGATATCGTAAGAGGACATGAGAATGATTCTATCAATTCGGCCAAGATAACCTTAAACCGCATTAATAATTCTACGAATAGTGAATATTCGCTCGATGTTCCGTCAACAATATTAATGATCCCAAAGGCGCAGCTCCATTCTTTTTTTGAAAGCAATAGTCTGCCCGACTATAAGTCATCGTTTCTTGCTACATACACAAGTAGTACCAATACATATACCTTTAACAATATCTCGGGCATGATCAGTTATATGGACAAACACCGCACGGGAAGCGACTGGAATCAAGTGGTACTGATACCCGTGCATGCAGCATACACGACCGTGAGCTCATCAACGATTCTTACGAGTATAACGCATGATATGTCGCTTACAAGCACGAAATTAGTGGGGGGGCTCAATAATCCTGACTCACCAATAAAGATAGGTGTAATCTACTCAAAATTCAAGTAGATGGCAGATAACTTCTTAGAACGCCATAGAGACGAGTATGAGGCTCGAAAAGCCAAATGGCTACTTCGAAATAAAAGTCTTTATAAAGCAAATAGGAAATTAGATAAACCCGACGACGAAAGTCTATAGGCAACGATGGCATTCTCTCTATATGAGAATACCATCGTTGCTTTTAGTCAAGAGATGATCTTGAATTTCGCAAACTTCAGCAACAATTGTTTGGTTCCGGTATTTTGGAATTCCACGGTAGCCTTTGTGTTTTCTCCTGTTCCTTCAATTTTAATGATTCTGCCAAGGCCAAAACGCTGATGTTCAATCATTGCTCCTTCTGACAAAGATGTTGTATCATGCGGAGAGGACGGCTCCTTTGCTATTCTGTCTCCATTTGAAATGGTATCAGCAACCTTCCTTAATTTTCCACCACTACGGACAATTCGCTGTTTAAAGGACTCCGACAAAGGGTCGACAGCTATCTCCGGTTGATGCCGTGAGGTAATTTTCTGTTTAGGATCCGCCATAAACTGCCCGGCAACAGGCCTGGAATTTTGCCATTTATCAGACCTTCGTGGATGGAATGCACTCATTTCGCCATCTGCTTCCCAAGGCATCCTGTTATACTTCCCCCACTTGGACTCCATATCGGAGACTGCTCCCTCTATACTTATGAATCTCGGGTCAATGTCTTTAAGGAAACGGCTCGGTGTGCCAAATTCCATTTTTCCATATCTAAAACGGTTTTTTGCACAGGTTAAGATGCAATGCCGCTCAGCCCGCGTTATGGCAACATAAAGTAATCTTCGCTCCTCTTCCAACTCCCGGAGGTTGTTAGCAGCCATAGGGCTTGGGAAAATATTCTCTTCCATCCCTACTATGAATACCGTAGGAAATTCAAGTCCCTTTGCAGAGTGAATGGTCATTAAGGTAACCTTAGCCGCTTCACCATCATCGCTATCAAGGTCGGAGAGCAACGAAACTTCCTGCAAGAAGTCGGGAAGAAGTACCTCATGTTCTCTCCCCTCCTCTTTTCTCCCTTCGACAAAGTCATTCATCCCGTTTAAGAACTCCTCAAGATTCTCTTGTCTGGATAATCCCTCCGGATCAGAATTGGAATATATATCTACGCTGATACCGCTTTCGGAAATGATCTCTTTCCCCAACTCATATGCATCAGTGCCCCCCAGCTTTTGAATAAAGGTCGCTATCATACTCCTGAATCCATCTATTTTCGAGAGCGTTCCCCTGTTTAGATTCAGCTCATATAATGCCGGCGTATTGATGATATCCCATAGACTCACCGCACTTTGCTGGGCTGCCTCAATGATTTTTTGTACTGTTGCATTGCCAATTCCCCTTGCAGGATAATTAATTATCCGTTTAAAAGCCTCTTCATCATCAGGATTTACCACCAGGCGGAAATATGCGATGATGTCCTTTATCTCCTTTCGCTGATAGAAACTCAGTCCCCCGTAGATGCGATAAGGAATGCCTTGCTTCCGCATTTCTTCTTCGAAAGGCCTGCTCTGAGCATTCGTTCTATACAAGATAGCAAAGTCAGAGTATTCGCTGTTTTCCCGCCTTTTAATCTTTTGAATGTCTTTCGCAACAACGGCGGCTTCCTCGCGGTCGCTATATACAGGTCTCAGGACAAGTTTCTCCCCCTCGTCATTTTTACTATATACATCTTTATCTATCTGCCGTTGATTATGTTTCATCAGACTGTTGGCTGCTTGAACAATCCGCTGTGTTGAGCGATAGTTTTGCTCCAGTTTAAAAAGCCGGGAACTCTTATATGTTTTCTGGAAATCAAGTATATTGTCAATGTTGGCACCTCGAAACCCGTAGATACTCTGATAGTCATCCCCAACAACGCAAACCTTCTGATTCTCTTTTGTCAGAAGCCATACGATCTGCTGTTGTACATAGTTGGTATCCTGATACTCATCAACCAACACATATTGGAATCGTTCCGAATACTTCTCCCGAACAGATTGATTATCCCGGAAAAGCTTAAATGTATTCGTCAATAGATCATCGAAATCCATGGCATTGGCCTGACGAAGCCGACTCTCATATGCTGAATATACCCTATATAGCTCAGGCATTTTCATCTGCTTGTCCCGCTCCAACAGACTTCCGTCATTGGCATATTGTTGGGCAAAGCATAAATGATTCTTCGCCATGGAAATGCGATTATGCACCGAAGCAGGCCTGTATGCCTTGTCGTCCAGCTGCATTTCTTTGATAATAGCCCTCAAGAGAGAGCGGCTATCCGCCTCGTCATATATGGTAAATGTCGGCGTATAGCCCGCCAAACCGGCCTCATATCTGAGAATTCTGGCAAAAACCGAATGGAAAGTGCCCATCCACAACGCGCGTGCCCGATCACTTCCCACAAGGCTGCCTATGCGCTCCTTCATCTCATTTGCCGCCTTATTCGTAAAAGTGAGGGCAAGAATATTCCAAGGAGCCATGCCATTCTGTAAGAGATATGCTATCTTATAGGTCAGTACACGAGTTTTCCCAGAACCCGCGCCTGCTATTACAAGTTCTGGTCCATCGCAATATTCTACGGCCTTGCGCTGACTTTCGTTCAATTGGGTGAGTATGTTTTCCGTCATTACAAACTTATCTTTTATTGCGATATATACCACCAGATACCGTTTGGGCATCTATATCTTCGCCCTCTTTCGGGAATGAGGGTATGAATTTCATTTCCCGTTCTATACGACGCTGTCTTAGTCTCATGTATGCACTTGGATATTTAGAGGAGAATTTTCTCGGATTGGGAAGGGTTGCGGCTATTAATGCACATTCGGCCCTGGATAGCTCTTTGGCCGTCTTTCCGAAATGATATTCCGCACATGCGTCAACGCCATAAATGCAATCACCCATTTCTATGGAATTCAGATAGACTTCCATGATGCGCTGCTTGCTCCATATCAGCTCGATGAGTGCCGTGAAATAGACCTCAAACCCTTTTCTTATCCAACTCCGCCCCGGCCACAAAAAGACATTCTTGGCCGTCTGCTGCGAAATCGTACTCGCCCCACGCACCTTGGTGGTCTTGCTCTTAAGATTATGAGCGGCAGCCTTTTCTATGGCATTATAGTCAAATCCATGATGCAATAGGAATCTTTGGTCCTCGCTTGCCATTACGGCAACGGGCATATGCTGCGAGATTTCATCCAGGGAGACCCAATGATGGTGCATCGTAAGACTTCCGTTTTCCACACATCTTATGAGCATCAAGGGCGTTACATAAACGGGCAGGAAACGATATGCGACCACCGCGGCTATTGTGGAGGCAAAAAAGAGAGCTATTATCCAACGAATAATCTTGAGTATCAACCTCATCTCTACAGAAAGAGGGATGCACACTCTTTATATGGCATGCATCCCCGTTTTAGCTTGATTTATTGAATTCTATACACTATTTACTTCAATGTGCCCGCATTAGCGGCATCGACCATTTTCTGAGAAGCATACAGATATACTTCTACACGACGGTTCTGCTGTCTGCCTGCCGAGGTGGAATTGTCTGCCACGGGCTCAGAACTGCCCTTGCCCACGATGTTCTTGAACTGAGAAGAAGGAACACCACAGCTCTTAAGATAAGTTACGACGCTCTGCGCACGGCTGTTGGACAATGGAATATTGATACCATCGTTACCCGTAGAATCCGTGTGCCCATATATATCAACATGGCAATCGGCATTGTTTTTCAGCACTCCCGCAAATTTCGCCAGTTCATTTTTTGACTTTGCGTTCAAGACCGCTTTGTTCGTGGCAAACAAAATCCCACTGTCAAATGTTACCTTGACGGCTGCCAGCCCGTTGGCATCCGTTACTTCCTCCACTTTGGCATTCTGAACCTGGGCGGCCGTCTCCTGTGCCACTTTATCCATGTGGCGCCCGATCAGCGCACCCGCGCCCGCACCCACGGCACCGCCTATTGCCGCACCGATGGCCGTGGCCTTAGAGTCTTTGCCGATAATATTACCCAGAATACCGCCTAACACGGCGCCACCTCCGGCACCGGCAAGACTGCCCGTTCCCTGCTTTGTTGCGCAAGAAGTAACTCCACTCACTACGGTCAAGAAAGCAAGACCCAATGTCATTAATTTCAATTTCTTCATAATCTATTCAATTTTATATGTCTATATTGTCGTATTTGAATCTATTGCAAAGATAATTCTTTTTTCACCATCATGGCTGTTTTACCAACTTTTTTTAGTACTTTTGCTGCAAAATTAGAGATTCCGGGAATCTCTGCGTCGGGATTTTGCCTAAAGAACGATAGGCATTTCCCTAAAAGCAGCAAAATAAAGACAAAAAATAATTATGGCAAAAGAATTAAAAGAGCTTACCAAACGTGCAGACAACTACAGTCAGTGGTATAACGACTTGGTGGTAAAGGCAGACCTCGCCGAGCAGTCTGCCGTCCGCGGGTGCATGGTTATCAAGCCGTATGGCTATGCCATCTGGGAGAAAATGCAGGCACAGCTTGACAAGATGTTCAAGGAAACCGGTGTTCAGAACGCCTATTTCCCATTGCTTATCCCCAAGTCGTTTCTCTCGCGAGAGGCCGAACATGTGAAAGGATTTGCCAAGGAGTGTGCCGTGGTTACACACTATCGCCTCAAGGCTGATGATGAAGGCAATGGCGTCGTGGTCGACCCTGCGGCTAAGTTGGAAGAGGAACTCATCGTGCGCCCTACTTCCGAGACCATCATCTGGAACACCTATAAGAATTGGATACACTCTTATCGCGACCTTCCCCTGATGTGCAACCAATGGTGCAATGTCATGCGCTGGGAAATGCGCACCCGTCCCTTCCTCCGCACATCAGAGTTCCTCTGGCAGGAAGGCCATACGGCTCACGCCACTCGCGAGGAAGCGGAGGCTGAGGCACGGAAGATGCTGCATGTATATGCCGAATTCGCGGAGAAGTGGATGGGTGTTCCCGTCATCCAGGGAGTAAAAAGCGAGACAGAAAGATTTGCCGGAGCTCTCGACACTTACACCATCGAGGCCATGATGCAGGATGGCAAGGCGCTTCAGAGCGGGACATCTCATTTCCTCGGGCAGAACTTTGCGAAGTCCTTTGATGTAACATTCCTGAACAAGGAGAATAAGCCCGAATATGTGTGGGCAACCTCGTGGGGCGTTTCGACGCGACTTATCGGAGCCCTCATCATGACCCATTCCGACGACAACGGCCTGGTGCTTCCTCCACGGCTGGCACCGACTCAGGTTGTCATCGTGCCCATCACCAAGGGCGAGGAACAGCTGAAGTCGATCAGCGAAAAGCTGGCTCCGGTCATCGACGGTCTTCGTGCAGCGGGTATCAGCGTGAAATATGACGACTCTGACAACAAGCGACCTGGCTTCAAATTCGCCGACTACGAATTGAAAGGCGTTCCCGTACGCCTCGTAATGGGCGGCAGAGACCTGGAAAACAATACCATTGAGATCATGCGACGCGACACGCTTGAAAAAGAGAGCGTATCCTTCGAAGGCATTGTTGACCGCGTGAAGACTCTCCTTGAGGACATTCAGGAAAACATATTCGAGAAAGCCCGCGCCTATCGCGACGCACATATCTACGAATGCGATGACTATGAGGAATTCAAGGAGCGCATTCAAGACGGAGGATTCTTCCTTTGCCATTGGGACGGAACAGCCGAGACCGAGGCCAAAATCAAGGAAGAGACACAAGCCACGATCCGCTGCGTTCCTTATGGCTTCGAACAGACGCCGGGCACAGACATGGTTTCCGGCAAGCCGGGCAAGGCGCGCGTGATAATCTCCCGTAGCTATTAACTTGCCGGCCCGCATCCCTATATCATCCTTGTGGCGGTATTCTGACATTCAGACAGCAGCTATTTGCATGCCGGAATGCCGCCATTTGTTATTATGGGATTTGTCATCCCGATGAGCACTATCACTCCCCTTGCGACTGACAGCCGTAAACAGAATGACGAAATCGCCGATTTTGTCATTCAATTTCGCCGATTTCATCGGACAAAGTCGCCGAAATTGTAATTCCGCCAACCGCCTTTGTCCACGATCCTGATAAAAGCCGATTGAATGGCGCATGACTTCTGATTTCCTTGCTGCCAATTTATGGCATACTCTTTGCTATGTTTGAGACGGGAGGAAGAAGGATGCTGCTTAACATTTTTTATGCAAAAATAAATCCGATATATCGAACAATGTATCGTTATTTTTTGTAATTTTGCAATGTTTTTCGGTAACTTCAACCAGAAATAACTGATTATCAAGTTGTTAGAAAGGATAAGCTATACAAGATGAGACAATTAAAGATTCAGAAGAGTATTACGAATCGTTCAAGTGAAGCCCTGGATAAGTATCTGGTGGAGATTGGGCGAGCGCCTCTTATTTCGATTGATGAAGAAATAGAATTAGCACAAAAGATAAAGAAAGGAGGGTCGGAAGGCGAACGGGCAAAGGACAAGCTGGTAACGGCCAACCTGCGCTTTGTTGTCTCCGTGGCAAAACAATACCAACACCAAGGCCTTACTCTCACCGACCTTATTGACGAAGGTAACATCGGCTTGATAAAGGCAGCCCAGAAATTTGACGAGACTCGCGGTTTTAAGTTTATCTCCTATGCCGTTTGGTGGATTCGCCAGAGTATCCTGCAGGCCATTGCGGAGCAGAGCCGCATCGTTCGCCTGCCCTTGAATCAGGTGGGGTCTCTGAATAAAATCAACCACGAGATTAATAAGTTCGAGCAGGAGAACCAGCGCCACCCATCAGTCGGAGAACTTGCCGAGGCAACGAACATCGATGAAGAGAAGATTGGACAGAGCCTGATGGCCGACGGCCACCATGTGAGTATTGACGCTCCCTTTCAGGACGGCGAAGACAACTGCATGCTCGATGTAATGCCTTCCGGTGATGACAGCCGTACCGACCGGCAGGTAGACCACGAGAGTATGGCCATGGAACTAAACCAAGTGCTGAACAAGGTGCTGAAAGATCGTGAGATAACGATTATCCGAGAGTGTTTCGGAATCGGCTGCCACGAAAAAGGCTTAGAAGAAATCGGCGACCAGCTCGGCCTTACCCGTGAGCGGGTACGCCAGATTCGAGAGAAAAGCATAGCAAAACTCCGCGACAGCGGCAATGCTAAGATTCTGATGAAATATCTCGGATAAGTCTAAGATCATTCAAAAATATCTCCCCGTTTCTATTGTGGAAACGGGGATTTTTGTTACCTTTGTAAACGATGCGCATGGCAAAATATATATTTTTATTGGTCTTTACATGCTTGTCTCAAGTAGTGAGAGCAGACAGCGAGGAGAAGAATGACACCCTCATACTGAACCGTGTGTTCAACTATATATCTACCGTCGACACTGCAGAGTTGAACGCAGCTACCAGCTACTTATATGTAAAGAGCAAATTCGAGGTGGAGAGACGGAACATCGCGCTGCTCCCCGTTCCTTCGATGTACCGAGTTGCTCATGGCCCCCGGCGTAAATATATCAGCGAAAGCTATTACCGTGTCATTCATCACAACATGGAAAATGTGGAGACGAAAAGAATGGTTTTCCTCAGTACAATACCTCATCACGGAATTGCCTTGCCCACAATCAACAAGTTTCTGAGACCTACAATATACTCAGAGACCATTATTGACGATTACATTCTGTCTCCTTTCTGCCGCACGAACAAGCGGTTTTACAAATACAATATTATCTTCCTTCCTCAAAACAAGGTAAATATCCATTTCCAGCCGAGAATAGAAAACACACAGCTGGTCAAAGGTTCTGTAGTGGTAGACTCTGTTTCCGGCCGCATTATAAGTGGATATATGGATGGAGAATATGACATGGTGTCGTTCAACTTGACACTCAAAATGGGGAATGAAGGGGCAAAATCATTGTTTCCTGTGAGCTGCGATTTGAGGGCACAGTTTGAGTTCGTGGGGAATAAAATCGCCGCAAGATATTCAGCTTATTTCGATTTGCCAAGGATGATAGATGATCATGTCAGCGAAAAAGAAGACTTGCAGCTGATGTCCCGGCTACGGACGAAAGGGCTAAGGCCTGAAGAAATTGAAGTGTACAACGAGTTTTACGGCGATTCCGCACAAATAGCTATTAGGGAAACAAAGAAAGAACGCAGTTGGGTTAAACGCGTATTCTGGGATACTATCGGAGAGCATTTGCTGCAAAAGACGACTGGCTATTATGGCACCAACGACCAAGGCTATGTCAGGATAAATCCGCTCTTCAACCCGCTCTATATGGGTTATAGCAAGAGAAAAGGTTTCTATTACAAGTTTGACATCCGGACAAGCTTTTCATTCTCGGAAAACAGTTTCCTCTTTACCAGATTTAAGGCCGGTTATTCTTTCAAACAAAAGCAGTTTTATTATCAAATACCCTTTGAATATCATTACAATCGCAGAAAGCATGGATACATAGAACTCTTCGTTGGTAATGGAAACTGGATAAAGAATGCCGCTGCACGGGATGGCGCCCTTGGCAACCTGCCGCCTAAAACGGAAGGGCTGAATATTGAGAGAATGGAGTTCTTCAAGGACTTCCAGTTGAAATTACTAAACAATTACGATATATCCGACAGGTTAGGCTTTCAAGTTGGCCTCATTGCACACCGCAGGAATGCAGTTGAAAGATATGCTTATGAGAAAGCGGGAGTGCCCGCTTCATATAGATCTGTTGCCCCCATGCTGGAAGTCAGTCTGCGTCCTGTAGGATGGAGAGGCCCTATATTGAACCTTAGTTGGGAACGCTCAATTAAAGGATTTATGAATGCGGATATCGCATATGAGCGCTGGGAAGCAGACTTACAGTATGTTCTTCGCATACACCGATTAAGGAATCTCTCTTTCAGAGGTGGTGCCGGCTTATATACATTCATTGCCGGAAGCAACTATTTTCTTGACTATACTAACTTCAAGGACAATAACATACCTGGTGGATGGAACGATGAATGGACTGGCGAATTTGAACTTTTGTCGAGTGACCAATATAATCTTTCAAGATATTATGTCCGCTCCAATATAACTTACGAATGCCCTCTGCTCTTCTTAAGCTGGATGCCACTTGTCGGACATTTTATAGAGAAGGAGCGTCTTTACGGCAGCGCCTTGGTCGTACCCCATCTACATCCCTATACGGAATTCGGCTATGGCTTTACGACAAGATGGGTGTCCATAGCCATCTTCTCGGCTTTCAGGAACGGAAAGTATAACGGTTTCGGAGCAAAAATAGGCTTGGAGCTATTTAGACAATGGTAAACATATGAGAAACTCAAAACCATTAACTATTTATAAAGCCAGTGCGGGAGCAGGTAAAACCTTCACACTCGCAGTAGAATACATGAAGCTTGTGATACTTAACCCACAGAACTATCGCAATATCCTCGCTGTTACATTTACCAATAAGGCCACGGAGGAAATGAAGATGAGGATTTTAAGTCAATTGTACGGGATATCACAGGACGACAAAAGTTCCCGGCAATACAAAGATAAAATCATAGAAGCAACTGGACTTGCTGAAGAAACCGTAAAGAGGAATGCCAATATCGCTTTAAGAAATCTATTGCACAACTACAATTACTTTCGCGTTGAGACAATAGACGCCTTCTTCCAAAGCGTCTTAAGGAATCTTGCCAGGGAACTTGACTTAACCGCAAATCTCAAGGTAGGCCTAAATGACTATCAAGTAGAAGAGCAAGCCGTTGATGAGCTTATAGAGAATTTAGACTCACACGACAAGATTCTTACATGGATTATTGAATATATAGACCAGAACATTGCCGATGACAAGGGGTGGAATGTTATCGGAAAGATCAAGAGATTTGGGACTACCATCTTCAAGGACTTCTATAAAGAGAACAGTCGGCAGCTGAATGAAGTTCTCGGAAAAGAGAACTTCTTCAATGCCTATACACGGAAATTGCGCAGCCTTGAACATGAATCAGAGAAGAAGCTTAAATCCTATGCGAAGCGATTCTTTGATGTCTTGGACGAAAAAGGACTAAAGATTGGCGACTTCTCAAAGGGCGCGTCAGGAGTATGTGGGTATTTCCTCAAGTTAAGAGAGGGCAGATTTTCTGACAAAGAATTACTTACGAAGACGGCTGTCAGCGGCATGCAACATCCCGAAGAATGGGTTCTCAAGGCGGAGGCAGATTCCACAAATGAAAAGTTCGCATTTGTTCAGACAACTCTCATGCCTCTTTTAAACGAAACAGAGAGAGAAAGACCGCAATTAGTAAAGATATATAAGTCTGCGGAACTCACATTGCGGCATTTAAATCAATTGCGCCTGTTAAGCAGTATAGAGCGAAAGGTTCACGAATTAAATATTGAGGCCAACCGCTTCTTGTTAAGTGATACGCAGTCACTGCTGCATGCCTTGATCGACGATAGCGACTCTCCTTTCATTTTTGAGAAGATAGGCTCCCAGTTGGAACATGTCATGATTGACGAATTTCAAGATACGAGCATCGTTCAGTGGGGCAATTTCAAGGTTCTGCTACTTGAATGTATGAGTCATGCGAATGCGGATAATCTCATTGTGGGCGATGTGAAGCAAAGTATTTATAGATGGCGGTCAGGAGACTGGAGGCTCCTAAACGAGATTGAAAAGGAATTCCCGTCGCCCCAGCTTCAATTAGACATACAGAGCCTTCAAATAAACTATCGCTCGCAAAGAAATATTACAGAATTCAATAATGAGTTTTTCAGCAGGGCTTCAGCAGAAGAAAGCAGGGCTCTGGGCACAAGCAATCCTGTTGAGGTCTTGCAGATGAAGCGCGCATATGCCGATGTATGCCAGGAAAATCCTATTAATGAAGCAGCAGGCTTAGTGCGCATAGATCTATATAATGAAGCGGATGATATCTTGGAAAATCTTTCAGCAACTATCAATGAACTGCGATCATTAGGCATAGGCTATGACAAAATGGCCATTTTAGTGCGCAATAACAAAGATATTCAACTGCTTGCAGACTATTTCAGCCATAACTCCCCCGAGGTTCCGCTGGTCTCTGACGAGGCATTCCGATTAGATGCTTCCCAGGCCGTATGTACTTTAATCAGCGCCTTGAGATTTCTTATACATCCGGACAATCAACTGGAAAAAGCCTTTCTTACGAAGATCGGGACCAAAGAAGATGTTTTTCTTCGTCGGGAAGAGTTGATATCCATGCCACTATATAACCTTGCAGAGCAACTTTTCTTAACTTTTAACAAAGAAGAATTTGAGCAGCAAGGTGCATATATTTGTGCGTTTTTTGACCAACTCAATAAATTCCTTCAAGACAACATACCTGATATCGATACCTTTTTAAGAGAATGGGACGAGACCATCTGCCAGAAAACGATACAGAGCGGAGATGTGCAGGGGATTCGCCTCCTGACAATCCACAAGAGCAAAGGCCTTGAGTTTGATAATGTTTTTATCCCCTTCTGTGATTGGCGGCTTGAAAAAAGCGGCACCACGATATGGTGCAAGCCGGAAGAAAAGCCGTTTGACGAGTTGCCGCTTGTCCCCATAGACTTCAGCTCCAAGCAATTAATAGGGAGCATTTACGAAAAAGACTATTGGCATGAACATCTTCAGAATATGGTCGACAATATGAATTTGCTCTATGTGGCATTTACCCGCGCCTCGAGAAATCTATTCATATCAGGCAAAAGGAGCACGGCCGCAACCCGTAGTGATATTATTGAGAAAGTCATCGAAGCGGTTTCGGCCTCATTAAAGGGAAGTGTACTTGAAGGAGAGATTAAAGACAAGAAATCAAATATATCTTTTTCCTATGGTGCTGTGTCCATTTCAAAGGAAGAAGCGAAAGCTAAGAGTGGCAATGTTTTCACCCAAAAGCCAGAAATCATTACTGTTGGCAAACTTGAAAACTACGATAATCATGCCGAATTCCGACAGAGCAATAAGAGCAAGAGATTTATCGAAGCGGAAGGAGACGAGGAGCAGAATCAGTTCATCAAGTTGGGCAATATTTTGCATACTGTATTTTCTATGATTCATACAACTGACGATATTACATCCGTCTTAAGGCAACTGGAATTAGAAGGCATATTATATGATGAGGAGCAGAACGCGGAAAGTCTGAAAAAACTACTGCAAAAGCGACTGGAATCTCCCCGGATACGGGAGTGGTTTTCTCCTAAATGGCAATTGTTTAATGAATGTACCATACTCCATGTTGAGCCAAATACGAATGAAGTGGTTGAGCACCGGCCGGACAGGGTGATGACGGATGGAAAGGAAACCATCGTCGTTGACTTTAAATTTGGAAATTCCCGGGATGAATACAGAAACCAGATTATGCTCTATATGAGGCTTCTTGAGGACATGGGGCACAAGAATGTCAGGGGATACTTATGGTTTGTCTATAGCAACAAAATAGAAGAAGTAGGATGAAAAAGGGATTTCTTGAGTATGTAGCCGAGGATGTCATCAGCAAAATCGGCACCAATCTTGCCGATGTAGCAGTGGTTTTCCCCAACAAGAGAGCCGCATTGTTTATCAATGAACACCTCGCCCGCATTGCGGACAGGCCGATATGGAGTCCGGCATATATAACCATCAGCGATCTTTTTCGCCAACAGACAGAAGTGGAAGTCGGCGATTCCATTAAGCTGATATGCGACCTTTACAAGTCTTTTATTGAATGTACAGGAACCGATGAAACCCTTGACCATTTCTACGGATGGGGCCAACTGTTACTTGCCGACTTTGACGATATTGACAAAAACATGGCCGATGCCGACAAAGTGTTTGGTAACTTGAAAGACATCCATGAGCTTGACGACATCTCATATCTCAATGAGAGCCAGAAAGAAATATTGAAAAAATTCTTTCATAGTTTTACCGACACCCACCAGACAGAAATCAAAAAGCGGTTTCTTACCCTCTGGAACCATTTAGGCGACATATATCATAATTACAATGAAAGGCTTGCAGCACAGAATTTAGCCTACGAGGGCGCTCTATATCGGTCGATAGTCTCTGACGGAAATATCGATTTTAAATACAACACATATATTTTCGTGGGATTTAATGCATTGCAGAAAGTGGAACGGGAGTTGTTCTTAAAGCTGAAACGGGAAGGCAAGGCACTCTTCTATTGGGACTTCGACGATTATTATATGAAGAACAACGAAGCCGGCCATTATGTCGGTCAGTATCTTCCGGACTTTCCCAACGAATTGGATTCAACGGACAGCAATATCTACGGGAACTTTGTCAAGCCGAAGGAAATCAGCTATATAAGCGCAACTACGGAGAATATCCAGGCACGGTATATATCCCGGTGGCTTCGCGAGAACAACAGGATTGCCGCCGGAAAGAAGACCGCCATTGTCATGTGTGACGAGAGTCTTCTGCAGACGATAATACATTGTCTGCCCCCGGAAGCAGATAAAGTCAATATAACGACCGGCTATCCGCTGTCGCAGTCGCCCTTTGCCGCATTGGTGAGCCTGCTGTTTAAGCTTCAGACCATTGGACACCCTGCTAACACAGAGAAGTTTCGAATCCGTCAGGTCGGCCAAGTCTTGTCTCATCCATACGCACGATACATCTCTGAAGACTGCCTCTCGTTATTAAACGAGCTGCAAGGCAAGAAGATATATTATCCCACGAGGGAAAGGCTCTGCATAGATGAGGGGCTCACATTACTGTTCGGCGATATCGACACCGACGACAGGAACTTTAACATCAAGCTGCTGCGGTGGATGCTGGCCATATTGAAACGGATCGGCATCAACGCGAAATCGGAGACGAATCCCTTGTTTCAGGAATCCCTCTTCAGGATGTATATTCTGCTCAACCGTCTCTACGAATTGTCTCAAAGTGGAGATCTCTCGGTCGACCTGATCACGCTTGAAAGGTTAGTACACCAGCTCATACAGTCCACCTCAATTCCTTTTCATGGTGAACCGGCCGTTGGAATACAGGTCATGGGTGTTCTGGAGACCCGCAATTTGGATTTCGAACATGTGCTGGTGCTTTCATGCAACGAAGGCAACATGCCCAAAGGGGTCAACGATTCTTCTTTTATTCCCTACAATATAAGGAAGGCCTTTGGACTGACGACGGTTGATAACAAGGTCGCCATCTATGCCTATTATTTCCATTCACTATTGCAGAGGGCAACCGATATAACCCTCATGTATAATAATGCCACGGAAGACGGACACACGGGAGAGATGAGCCGCTTTATGCTTCAGCTTATGGTGGAAAGTCCACATAAAATCAAGCGACTATCATTGCAACCCGGACAAACCGCGTCGGTAAAATATCCTACGAAAGTAGACAAGAGAAGCGATTTCATACAAGGGCAACTCAAGGCAATGGAGGAAATCTCCCCCACCGCGCTGAATCGGTATATCCGCTGCCAGCTTAATTTCTATTACACCATGATACTGGGTATCAAGGAGCCTGATGTGGATGATGAAGACATGATGGACAACCGCACCTTTGGTAATATCTTTCACTACAGCGCGGAACTCATCTATCAATCACTGAAGGAAAACCACCCCGTAATCCGCGAAAGCCACCTGAAAGAGCTGCTGAATCATCCCGTAACGATAGAGCGCATCGTGGACAAAGCCTTCAAGAGAGAGGTCTTCAAAAACGAGGATGAGACTTTCAAGCCCGAATATAATGGCATTCAACTCATCAATCGATCTGTCATCATAAGATATCTTCGACAACTGCTGAGTATTGACGAGCAACTGACTCCTTTTGAGATAAAAGGTCTGGAACTGCCCATAAAGGAAGAGGTCAGATTCTCAACAGCCGACGGAGAGCGGAGTATATCTGTCAAAGGCAATATCGACAGGCTGGATCAGGTTACATCAGACGGGGTTGCCCATATCCGCGTAGTTGACTATAAGACAGGAAATATGCCGAGCATGAAAACCAACAGCATTGAGGATATATTCTCGGGCACTAACCTGCTTAAGAACCATAGCAACTATCATTTGCAGACAATGCTATATTCCCTGCTCGTGTATGATAATTCAGAAATCAATCCCACGCATCTCCCCGTTACCCCCTCCCTACTCTATATTCAGCATACGCAGGGTGAGAATGCGGACCCTACATTGTCTTTGGGGAAAACCAGAATAGACAATATAGCGGAGTATAGGGATGAATTTGCCGAGTATCTGAAGTCGTTGCTCTCGGAAATATTCAATCCTGAGACGGCATTTATGCCTACTGACGACCGTGATCGCTGCAAGAGCTGCCCCTATCATCAATTGTGCTGGTCGTAACAGCATAAAACAACAGTGCCTCCCATATAGTTGGGAGGCACTGCCGATGCGGAAGATGAGGGATTCAAACCCCCGATACCCAAAGAGGGTATACCGGATTTCGAGTCCAGCGCATTCGATCACTCTGCCAATCTTCCTCGATTTTCGTACTGCAAAAGTAATACTTATTTTGAAAACGGCAAAGAAAAATCCGATAAAAAGCTTCTCTCCTCGTAAACTTACAACATACAAATTACCGAAAAGGGGCAAATTATCGCCTCAAAGTCGTGGCCGCCTTCCGGCATGCCGTATGATCATTACTTTTTCTTTTGCGCCCGTTTACGATAGGTCTCATCTTTAATGAGAAGCCGGCCGTCATTCAGGTCAATGGCACCGGGATCCTTTACGACAGCGTCGATGCCCTTACGGCTGACCTTGATTTCTGCCATGCCGTCTGTGGGCTGTGAGGCAAGTTCCCATTCCGTATACTCCTGGTCAATGCCTTTTGTCGTTATCGTGCCGTCTGCATTCAGCGTTATCGTGCGCTGAAGGTCATAGCTCAGATAATCTCCGGCGGCGGCCTTCGCGAACGCAGAATCTATCATGACCTTGGATAAGACCGTAGAATCCTGGCCTTCCACGGTATTAGACGCTTTGTTGCCACACGAGGCAAAGCCCATCAGCAAAGATGTTGCAAGAAGCATAGAGACTGTTTTCATATTTCTCAAGTATTTTTAGTATTTGTCTATTTTGCAAATATAAGAAAAAACAGATAGAATAAAGAAGAAAAAGACGGATTTTCTAAATATTTAACGAAGTAAAATAACGCTTGATCCGAATGCCTCGCTATAGTCTGTCTGTTGCTATCCGGTTTACAATATCGCCGATATTGTCCGACGAAATCGGCGATTTTGCCCCACGATTTCGCCGGTTTTGTCAAACGCATGACGGCCTTTTACTATAAGAAAGAAAGCTGGTCCAGCCGGCGGCGAAGATTTTCAGCCTCGCTCTTACGAATGGCAAGCGTTACCGAACAGGTGTTGTCAAAGCGCTGGCTGATGATTCGGGCATCCGTATCCTTCACGATTTTCATGAGCGCATTCATCATCGGATAGGTGAAATCATAGGTAATTTGTTCCTCTACGAGCTGCTCCACAATCCGGGCATGCGCAATCGCGTCCGCCGCCGCATCCCGATAAGCGGCAATCAGGCCGCTTGTTCCCAAGTTGACTCCCCCATAATATCGGACGACCACTATCAGGATATCGGTCAGATTATTGCTGTTGATCTGTCCGAGGATGGGCTTTCCCGCCGTCGAAGAGGGCTCGCCGTCATCGTTCGAGCGGAATTCCTTGCGCTCTGCGCCTAACATATAAGCATAGCAGACATGCCGTGCATCAAAGTATTTCTTGCGATAGGAAGCCACGATGGTCTTTATCTCGTCAACAGAAGTTACATGATGCGCAAAAGCGAAGAACTTACTCCGCTTCTCAGAGTAGAATCCTTCGCTTATTTCGTTGGTTATTGTCTGGAATGAATCTGTCAAGACAACTTATGAATTATCAGTCCGCTTCGCAACTTTGGCTCAAACCATGTGGCCTTGGGGGGCATGATCTTGCCGCCATCGGCTATATCCATTATCTGCTTCATGCTGACAGGATAGAGAGCCAATGCCATTCGCATCTCGCCGGAATCAACCCTGCGCTTGAGCTCCTCCAGGCCTCGGAGTCCGCCCACGAAGTCTATCCGCTTGTCTGAGCGCAGATCCTTGATTCCAAGAAGCTCGTCCAGAATGAGGCGGGAAGAGATGTCCACATCCAGCACTCCGATAGGATCCGCATCGTTATAAGTGCCCTGCTTGGCTGTGAGGCTGTACCATTCACCGTCAAGATAGAGGCTGAATTCATGCAGGTGCCGGGGCTTATAGCTGGCAGTTCCTTTCTTTTCGACCTCGAAATTCTTAGCCAAGGCAGAAAGAAACTCTTCAGACGACATGCCGTGCAAATCCTTAACTACACGGTTATAGTCAAGTATCGTCAACTGTGAAGCCTGGAAGCATACTGCCATGAAATAGTTATATTCCTCCGTTCCCGTATGATTCGGATTCTGGCTGGCTTTCTCGGCCCCTACCAGAGCTGCTGCCGCGCTGCGGTGATGACCATCTGCGATATACAGGCTCGGCATCTTGCGAAACTCTTCGGTAATCATCTCGATGTCTCCTTGGTTGGAAATCACCCAGAATTGGTGGCGGAATCCGTCTATCGGAGCAACAAAGTCATATTCTGGAGCAGTCTTGGCATAACGCAGAAGCAACTCGTTGAGGACGGCGTTATCAGGATATGCAAAGAAGACGGGCTCCATATTGGCATCACAGACACACACATGCTTCATGCGGTCTTCTTCCTTATCTCGGCGGGTGAGTTCGTGTTTCTTGATCACGCCCGTAAGATAGTCATTCACATAGGCGCCTACGACAAGACCATACTGCGTCTTTCCGTTCATGGTCTGTGCATAGATATAATAATGGTCTTCGGCATCCTGGACAAGCCAGCCTTTGTCTTGGAACATCCGGAAATGCTCCGCAGCCGACTCATAGACACGCGGGTCATATTCTGATGTCCCCGGGGCAAAGTTTATCTCTGGCTTGATAATATGATAAAGACTTTTCTCATTGTCGCCCGCCTCTTGCCGGGCCTCTTCAGAATCAAGGACATCATAAGGCCTGCTCTCTACCTCCTCCACATATTCCCGTGGCGGACGGACTCCCTTGAAAGGTTTGATTGTTGCCATAGAAGAAACTACTTATTTACCTGAAACTTGGTTGAGCCTTCTGCGAAGAAAGCGTTAATCTGCTTGGCAGCGGCTATGCCCGCATTGATATTGGCTTCAGCCGTCTGGGCGCCCATCTTCTTGGGAGTGGCAAAATAACGCCCTTCAAATTTCTTGAATTCCTCGTCCGCATCTGGTTTGATGTCGGATATATATTTCAAGTCTTCACGATCGGCAAGCAGCTTGAGAAGCTCCGGCTCATTGATGACTTCCTTTCGGGCAGTATTAATCAGGATGCCGCCTTTCGTCATCTGGTTGACAGTGCGGTAATCAATGCCCTGAATGGTTTCCGGAGTTGCGGGAATGTGAAGGGAGACAATGTCGTTTGTCTGGAACAACTCGTTTTGGCTGTTGCAAGCATGCACACCGGCAGCCTCTATAGCCTCTGCAGGACAGAAAGCGTCGTATGCGCTGACCTCCATTCCAAAGCCTTTGGCAATCCGGGCAACATTACGGCCAACATTTCCGAAAGCAAGGATGCCAAGCTTCTTTCCCATCAGCTCCGTACCGCTCTTGCCATTATAAAAATTGCGAACGGCATAGACCAAAAGGCCGAAAACCAATTCAGCAACGGCATTTGAGTTCTGGCCGGGAGTGTTCTCCACGATCACACCCTTGGTCTTGGCATATGCAATATCAATAGAATCATAACCGGCGCCTGCACGGACAACAATTTTCAGGTTCTTCGCTGCATCAAGCACCTCCGGAGTAACCTTGTCTGAACGGACAATCATGGCATCAACATCCCGAACGGCCTCAAGTAGTTGGGCCTTATCGGTATACTTCTCAAGCAGAAGCAAGTCATGCCCTGCCCCCTCTATCTCTTTTCTAATATCTTCCACAGCCTTTGAAGCAAAAGGCTTTTCGGTTGCAACTAAAACTTTCATACCTTATATATTTATGTGGGGGCGGAAATGTTCCGTCCCCATAATTGTTGAAATTTAATATTTAGACTCGAAGTCTTTCATTGCCTGAACGAGTGCATTAACTCCCTCAAGAGTCTGGGCGTTATAGCAGGAAGCACGGAATCCACCTACTGAACGATGGCCTTTGATGCCAACCATGCCACGCTCCGTAGCAAAGTCGAAGAAGGGTTTCTCCAGTTCTTTGTACTCGTCATTCATGACAAAGCAGATGTTCATGACGGAGCGATCTTCTTCCTTTACCGTTCCATGGAAGAGTTTGTTGCGATCTATCTCATCATAAAGTATCTTGGCACGCTCCAACGCACGACGATCCATTTCCTTTACACCGCCCTGAGCCTTTACCCAGCGCATTGTTTCAAGTACACTGTAGATGGGCACAACAGGAGGAGTATTAAACATGGAGCCTTTTTCCACATGGGTGCGATAGTCTATCATTGTAGGCAATTCACGAGGAGCCCTCCCCAGCATGTCATCTTTAACGATCACCACCGTTACACCTGCCATGGCCATATTCTTCTGAGCACCTGCATAAATGGCGGTATATTTGCTGACATCTACAGGACGCGACATGATGTCTGAGGACATATCTGCAATCATTGGAACCTTCACATCAAGATCTTTACGGAGTTCTGTTCCGTAAATCGTGTTGTTTGTGGTAATATGCAAATAATCCACATCTTCCGGAACATGATACTCGTGTGGATAGAAAGTATAGTTTGCATCGGCAGAAGAAGCCACCTCTACGACTTCTCCATAAAGCTTTGCTTCCTTCAGTGCCTTTTTTGCCCATGTTCCCGTATTAAGATAAGCAGCCTTTTTAATCAAGAAGTTTGCTGGAATCTGCATAAACTGCAACGAAGCACCGCCACCAAGGAAGATTACCGAATAACCCTCCGGAATATCAAGTAATTCCTTAATGAGCGCGACGGCCTCGTCAACAACAGGCTGGAAATACTTTGCACGATGGCTGATTTCCATAAGAGACAATCCTGTACCATTAAAATCCAAAATCTGTTTTGCCGTGTTTTCAATCACTTCCCTTGGAAGCATTGAGGGGCCTGCATTAAAATTATACATCTTCATAGCTATAAAATTTAAATGTTAAGAATTATGCCGCTAAGTTACATTATTTATTTGAATAAACAAAATTTTAAGCAAAAATTTATCGAACTTCCTCTAATACCGTCTTAAGACCTTTGATTTTCTGACCATTTGTCATATTTAAGACTTGGCCGACTTTCGCTTTTGGAACAGCCACATAGGTGTAATAATCCTTTATATCTATATGCCCAATCTCGTCTCCTTGCAGGTTAGCCTTTTTACAAAGAAAGCCAACGATATCGCCTTTCGACAGTTTATTTCTTTTCCCTTTACCTATATATAATGTCGACATCTTAGGAATGGGAATCGTCTTCTTGTTATCCAAGGGACCAAACGGACTTGTGCCGGCATCCACATAATCGGGAACCGACTCTTCGGGGCCTAAAATAAAGAAACTATTTCCTTTGGCATCCCAGCGTGCACTTCTGCCAACACGATGAATATAGCCTTCTTCTCCTTCTGGCAAATGATAATGAATGATGTTTTCAATATTGGGTATGTCCAGACCGCGTGAAGCTAAATCGGTGCTTACAAGAATGTTTGCGGAGCCATTTGAGAACTTATATAAGGCTGTTTCTCTTTGCTTCTGCTCTAATCCTCCATGGAAGCAACTTATACCAAAACCCTCTTCTTGCAAGTACTTAGATACTCGTTCTACACCCTCACGATAATTCAAGAACACAATGCTCTGGGCATCGCCAAGATGAATCAATAGTTCGCGGAGGGTGTTCAGCTTGTCTTTCTCGGGACTTTGAATTGTATAAATCGTAATCCTACCGGGTATCTGTTCTGTGTCGGAGATATAATTGAGCGTCTTGAATTGAGGGTTGAGGATCCTTTGATTCCTCATTTCCTCTGCGGGCGTTGCAGAAAGGAGTACCTGACGAGCACTTTGGGGCAATCGAGTTATAAGATGCTGCATCTCAATCTGAAATCCCATCTCCAGACATTTGTCAAATTCGTCAATAACGATATACCGTAGATTGTCCACCGAAAAATTATCCTTATCCAAATGGTCGTTCAGCCTTCCCGGTGTCCCGAATATAATATGTGGCTGCACTTGGCGAAGAGTTCTGTGTTCGTCCATGGTAGCACGCCCACCATAACAAGCGCAGCTGCGAAGCCCGCTGCCCATGTCTTTCAAGACGGCTGAAGACTGTAAGGCCAACTCTCTCCCAGGAACAATAACGATAGCCTGTACCTCATTTACGGCCGAATTTAGTCGCTGACACAAAGGCAAGAGGTATGCTAAAGTCTTGCCAGTACCCGTTGGCGACAATATCATGAGATTATCTTCGGTACGGAGAATCGCATCAGATGTAGCTTGTTGCATTTCATTAAGAGACTCAAGATGCATCTTCTCTAATATTTCACTTATTTCTTTCATTCTTTAATATATGGTCGACTTCGTCAAACTCTTTTCCCATGTTAAGGTTTAAATAGATTGTATATAGCGGAACAGCCCATCGCTCTTTCTTATTGGGAGCCATTTTGCGATATTCTTCTAAATAGGGTCTCGATTTCTTGTAAAACTCCACAATCCTGTTTCTTTGTGAACGCGACACCTGCGTGGTCTTATCCAATTCTACGGCCTGGTTGAAATAAGCCAGACCCATATTGAGCTGAACATCAGCCAGATGAGTATCTTCTGCCAAAAGTTCACTACAAATAGAAATACACTCCGCATATTTACCCATATTGAGCAGGACGCTGCTTTTCACGAGACGAAACAGATGACTTGTAGAATCTGCGGCCAAAGCATAATTACACGCCTGCATCGCATCACTCCACTGCCCATGATTTGAATAATACTCTATCAGACGCGGAAAGAAAAACGGGAATCTCGGATATTTCTGGAAGCCCTCCTGGATAGTCTGGAAATAGCGAGTAGTATCTTTTTCAAGCTTATATGTCTCGGCAAGATATTGCAACATCAAATCATAGTGCTTCTCATCTTTAAGGGCTAAATATGTATGATGCAAGGTAAGCTTAGGGTCTTGCATCTTATAGCCGCAATAGACAGCCCAGTAAGCAGCTACCGGCATCAATGTGTCAGTCTCGTTATATTTGAAAGAGCCGAAAAGAGGCTCATGGGCACATTCTATATATTGATTAAAAAACATATACGCTTCTTTGTATTTCTGTTTTTTTATGAAAAAGGTTCCACCATTATATAGATTGGGACGATATTGGTTTAAATATTCGGCATGCTTTTTCCTATACTCGATATTAACCTTTCCTTTCTTGTCTGGTTTCATTTCAAGAGAGTCTAAGCTTTCCGCAGTCGCAAACATCTTGCTTGCAATCGTAAACAAAGCCACCGTATCATATTGCTGCTTAAGATAGAGTCTTTCGTTCCCTTGTTCATACTGCTTTCTCTGGGCGTCAAAAAGTATCACCCATATCTTCTTGTTCTCCCTATACGCAGTATCTTCCAATAGTTTTTGCATTAACTGCTCGGCCTGTTCAAGATTCTTGCCAGACTTTAAATAGTCCCTTGCCTTGGAGATGTCTCTTTTCTGGGCGGTAATGCTTTGCGCTATTAAAAGTAAAAAAAATATATCTATTATCCTCTTCATCTCTCAAATCCTATTGCTTTATTAACAATCTGACTGATGCCACCTTGCCATCATCAAGGGTATATAAAACCTGATAAAGTGGGACTGCCCATTGTACAATTTCTTGTTCCGCGTCAAGTCTTTCAGCCTTTTCTAAATACTTCCGACTTAAATCTAACTTGTGTTTAAATCGTTTTATCTCTTCTCCTTTCAACCTGCCATGAGTCTTTTCTTGACCTGCCTTTTCCTGAAGTACTTCAGAGGAGTAGCAAACATCTATATTATCTGTTACCAACATATAAGGTGAACCTATTTTAACGGCACGATTAAATGCAACCATAGCTTCTTGCAGGTTATGCCGCAACATCTCTACCTCTTCTTTAAATCCCCATATAATTTTATTCTGGAGATGCTTTCGAACCTCGTCATTGGCAAACTTCCCCATTTCCCCCTCGTGCCCTGGCGATGAGACGATGCCAGTTCTCACCAGCTGCCGCATGCGATCCACCTTTATCTCCACCGCGCTCTCTGCATATTCTTTTTCATAGAGAACCATGACTATAATTCAAAATAGGAAAGCCTTTATTCCAAGAATAGAGGCTCTCCCATTAGACCGGCTTATACTAATTATTTAATTAAAGCCTCGAGTTCTTTTGTACGGGCATCGTTTTCGCCATACAAGGAATAGTAACACTGAAGTAATGGATATGCCCAATTGGCATGCTGACGATCAGGATCCATCTGGCGGCATTTCTCCAAATAAGGCAGACTTTCTGTATAAAGTCTCTTCTGGTCTTGCACACTCTGGCTGGCAGCAGCTTTTGCATTAATGCAGAAACCCATATAGGCATAAACCAACGGCTCATCATCTTTTACGGAGAGGGCTTTCTTAAACCCAGCAATGGCCTCGTCATACTTCTGAGCATTCATGTCTGTCTGAGCTTTCATGGCCAGTGCGGTGTAGTTGTTTGGATCTTTTGCAAGACGATCCTCTATCATCTTTGCCCCTCGCTCCGGTTGGCCGAGCGACTGGTAGAGGGAGGTCAGCTGTCCAAATACCACATCACTTTCCGGATTCTTCACATAGAGCTCCTCCAGGGTCTTTTCAAATTTCAATGAGTCCTCCCTGTTCTTCAGCCCTTGAGACGCAAAGAATATCTTCATGTCCAGAGCCTGTTTGTAAGTGGATGTATCTTCCAGTGCAATATCTACATACTTATTTGCCAAGTCAATATTCTTTGTCTGATAAGCATAAACGGCAGCAACGCGGGATACTTCACCCAAATACTCATCGGGCCGCTTCGACTGGTCAATGCCGCTGAACAGACTGCTCTTGTTACTGTCCACATATGTACTAAAAACTTTTAGCGCCAAGTCCTTGTCCTTTTCTCCAATCCCCTGGCCATACATGATCAGCTGCGTGCGGATAGGCCACAAGCGGTTAGCATTCGCATCATGAAATTTGGGCTTAACCTTACCCTTTGCATTGGGGAGAATGTCGTATTTCTCGCATTCAAGCCCATTCAGAACCGCATCATAGCAAGCCTTCTCATAGCCAATCGTATCAACAGAGACGAGCTTTCCTGTCTTCAACTGCTCAACCATCTGGTTATTCTGCATGGCCTCCTGCTCCTTTGAAACCTTTTCCATGGCAAGGTCAGTGAGTTTATTATAGGCTGCGGCCTTCTCTTCGTCGCCTACAAGAGCATTGAGGCTTGACTTAACCAAAGCTTCAGCTTCATCAAAGGTTTTTGCTTTCAAAATGGCTTTCAGAGCATCACTTTGAGCAGCAAAAGCTACTGATGTGCCAAGCATCATCAGAGCCAAGATCATTAACTTCTTCATATTCGTTTTGTTTTAAAGGTTTATTGTTGTTCTGCTTACTCCGGACCTGCATAAAGCCCTGTCCAAGGTATTCTCCAAGTTGAGATTCCCGCCTAAATTATATGTAGAGGACATTTTTTCCATATAGATCAGCCAGCCCGTTTCAAGTTTCAAAGATACAATATTTTTTTAATATCGCCCTATTTCTTTTCTAAAAACACGCTTTATTTTACAATAATTTAGTTTTCCACACTAAAAACTTGGTACTGATGTTGCCAGCCAAGGCAGGTTTGAATTCATGAGGGAATGTAAATAGAACCCCGGTTCTTTATTTCACCACCTAAAGATATCATGCGAATCAATTTAAAGATAACCGATAAAAAGAAGCATAGAAAACAGGGTCGTGCCGCAAAGGTTCTCGTTAAAGGAGTTTTAGTATTTAGTCATCAAACAGCTTACAGCGATAAATTGCCCATCAAACAAACGAGCCCTCTTCTTGATTTTTAAGAAGAGGGCTCTCCATCAAGCTCGTGAGCGGAATACGGGAGTCGAACCCGCCTCCCAGGCTTGGGAAGCCCGTGCACTACCGATGTGCTAATTCCG
>CAUULA010000002.1:0-68894 GCA_963545855.1 uncultured Prevotella sp. | reverse complement strand
GGATATACTTATCTTCGTCATTTTCCTTTCAGAAAGGGTTTTATGTCTTAGGTATTAAGAATCTCGACCCCAAAAATAAAGAAAAAATCAGATAATTCAAAGTATTTTAACGAGAAATATTGCATATCCTACACGAAAAGAGAACAAAAAGTTGTGCAATATTGCGCAAAAGGTGTTCGAGGAAGGAACCGGCGGCGACAGATGGGATGCCAATTCCCGGAGGGAGTGGCGGCAAGGATGATTATTTCCGCATATCATCGAAAGAAACAAAAACGGCTTATGGCATCGGGAGTTGGCGAAAACGAGAACGGAGACTGCCGCCGTTCAGCCTGAACCTGAAGCAGAAGGGACGACGGAAAAGCCGAGCTCCGTTTGCTATGGCATGCAGAGCGCCTCGCACACCCGGTCTTGGAAGGCACGGGCGTTCTTGCCGTGCATGACGCCCTGGTTGATAATGGAGAAACAGATCTCGTGCCCGTTGGAGGCCGTCAGATAGCCCGCAAGGCCGAACACACCGGTTACGCTTCCGGTCTTGGCCTTCACATTCCCCCGGGTGAAAGAGTTATCCATGCGGTTGCGCAGTGTTCCGTCCATGCCCGCCTTTGGCAACGAGGGCAGCAGATGCAGATAGATGTTCTGATTTTGGTAGGCATAGCGCAACAGGCTCACCTCCAGCTCGGCCGACACATAATTATATAAGGAGAGCCCCGACCCGTCGGCTATCTTATAGGCAGAGCCCTTCAGCCCGAGCTTGTCGATGAGACGGCGCACGAGCTTGCGGGCGTCGGCGGCCGTGGCAGGACGCTCGCCCGTGGAGGCGGCTATCTGATAGAACATCGACTCGGCATATAGGTTGTCGCTCTCCTTCATCATCTTCATCAGTATCTGGTCCATGGTGTGGAACCGGGTGCAGATGCAATAGGCGGAATCGGGCTTTGTGCCCACGACGCTATAGGCCTGCACGACGATGCCCGACTCGCGCAGCGCACGCTCGAAACGCTCCATGAACTTGTCTTTGCGCGCGTAAGGCAGTGCCGAGAGCTCGGGATTGTCGTCGTCCCAGCACCATCCCTCGCCCAGCAGACTCGACTCCTTGAAGCTCTTGTCGCCATAGAGGCGCCCGCGAATGGTGTCCACCCCCATCTTTCTCAGGCTCTCCACGAAGGCGTTCATGTCGTCGCTGTTGAAGCGGGGATCCATGTGTCCCACGCAATAGATGTCGCCCGTGAGGGTGCCGTTCTCCACCTTCCCCGTATAGCAGAGATCGGTTTTGAACTGATAGCTGCCGCCGAGGCGGTCGAGAGCCGTAATGGCCGTAACAATCTTCATCGTCGAGGCCGGACGCATCATCTGCCGCTCGTTGTGGCTGTAGATGGCGGAGTCGGCCGTAAGGTCATACACCATCAGCCCGACCTGCGAGGTCTTGAACATATCGCTCCCTATCAGCCGGTCGAGCTGCCGCTGCACCGACTGCGGCCAAGGCAGGTTCACGCTGTCCTTGCGGAGCGTGTCTATCAGGGCCGCGTCTGCCGTGTTGCCGTTGTCCTCGTCCTCAAAGTTCTTGTTGTTCACCTGCGCCCGTGCCGTCAGCACCGCCATCAGCATGAGCCCGCAGATGATCGCCCTCGTATATCTCGTCATAACCTCTCCTGTCGTTTCTTGAGTTCGCGTATGAAAACAGCCTCCTCCGAGAGCTGTACCGTCGTCAGCCGACCGGCTCCATACTCAATGAGCAGATAATGAGAAAGCCCGAAGATTCCCGTCATCGGCGTGCACCTCACGATGTCGCAGAGGCGTATCTCACGGCGGCGGGCAAACCTGCCCCGGTCGATGAGCAGCCGGTCGGCGGTCAGCGTATAGCTGCCGTGCAGCACGCGCTCCATCATCATCAGCACCACCACGACCACAGCAAGTGCCACGACGGGCATGCGCTGCCAGAACAGCCAGAAAGCCAACAGCGCAAACAAGGCTATCGAGCACTTTGCGGGCAGCGTAAATCGATGATGGAAAATCCTGTTCATATCATTATCCGTCTGCAAAATTACAAAAAAATGTTCTATTCTACCCCATCAAGACAGATTTTAAGTCTTTTTATATACCTTGTATTATTATCGGGAGATCAAATTCCGGGGAAGCCTGCGCCCGCTTGTGAAAAAGCCAAAGGCCGTCTCCGATCTGACAATCTCACCGAAATTGTCAGACAAAATCGCCGAAATCGTCGGACAAAATCGCCGATTTTGTCAGGAGAAACATTTGATCTTGCCGGACAAAACCTGATTTTCCCTTTTCCGGCCTACAGGCTTCCGCCCCGCGGCGGGCCGTCGCCGTTCCGGTCTATCGCGTGAGACTGAACTTCAGACTGAGGCCGAAGTCGCGGGTGGTGGTAGGATAACTGTTGCTGGCCAGCAGCGGGCGGTTGGTCTGCCGGTCATAATAGAAGCTCATGGTGAGCAGCCGCGAAAGGGTGTAGTCTGCGCTGAAGCTAAACTTCAGGGCGGTATTCCCGCTGCTTGCGGCACTCGTCATCGAGGCAATATCGCGGCTGACGCTTGCCTGCCGGCGATAGCTGAGGTCGAGGCGGAGGTTCAGGTCGTGGTTGGTCTGTCCCCTTCCCGTGGCCGGGGCGGCATTCTGCCGGGTGTCGCCCTTCTTGTTTTTCACCTTTCGAGGCCCGCCGTCGCCGAAGATCTTGAGGTTGTTGACACGATAGCCCATGCCTATCACCCAGTCATGACTGGTGGCCTCGTTGACCTGGACGCTCGTCATGCTCAGGCTCAAGACCCGTGTCGTGCGGTACTCCAGCTTTGCCGTGAGGTTGTTTTCAAAGGTCATGTCAATGCCCAGCAGCGGCGAGAAGGCCTCGTTGATGCTGACGGTGGAGACATTATACATGCTGCTCGGCACGGGGTTTCCCGTCGTGGCGTCGCTGATGAAGCCGATGCCGTTCATGTATTCCATATAGGTGCTGAAGCTGCTGTACGACCCCACGGCGTAGATGCTCTTATAGCTGTGGTTGACATTGAAGTTCTTGAACATCTCACGGAACCACGGCAGCCTGACCAGGCCGCTGTAGCGGATGGTCCAGTTGGGCAACAACTGCGAGAGCGCGGGGAAAATATCCAGCGAACTGCCGCCGCAACTGGTATAGGTGGCAAGGAATGCGGGAATCATGACATCGGCACTATAGCGGTCGACCCCGCCGTTGGCAGCATCGAAGACCTGCCCCGCAAGGGTCGACGAAAGCGGATAGGGCACGCCCGCATACTGCGCCTCCACCCTGTCGCGGAAGCCGTCGAGCGAGCCGCAGAACCGGTCGAAGCTCCTGGAACGGAATCCCGAGGCGGCATCGCCGATGCCCTCGAAGGCACTGCGGAGCGAAATAGTGGTCATGGTGAAGGTGCCGCTCTGCGTGGTGGGGTTGCCCTCATACATATACTGCACACTCTTTGCCCGGGTCTGGGTGCGGGCGGCATTGAGGTCGATCTTCAGGTCTTTCACGGGCTCGAGCATCATGCGGAGCTGCAGGTCGGAAGTCTGATTGGAGGTGGCCGGCGTCGCATAGGAGCCGTTCATCAGCAGCCAGTCGTTCTCACGGGCCCGCTCGATATAAGAGTCGCCGGTAAGCCCGAAGGCAAAGTCAAGCCCCGGCGAAAGCGCGCCTGTGCCACGGGTCTGGCCGAAGGCGTCGCCCACGGTCGGCATGAAGCCCGGCAGCGACATCGAATACTGGTTGCGATAGCTCACGCTCACATTCCTCACCATCATCATCAGGCGTGCGGCGGCCTGGGCGGTCTTATACCATGCCTGGTTGTCGAGCGGCGGCCTGGGCGTAACGGTGATCTTCAGCTTCAGCGCGGAATCCACCTTGCTGGTTATCCTGATCCGGTTATCGTCCACCTTGCGGAACTTCAACGGATAAGACTTTCCGTCTTCCATCTTCGCCGTGAGCGTGAAGCGGCGCGTCTTCTTGCCATGGTTCACGCTGATGATGGTGTCGGGCAGGAGCGTTATCTCCTTCTCGAAGCTGCGCTGATTCTTAGGCAAAGCCTTCTGTTGCTGCTCTGCCGCCCGGTCCCGGGCATCCTTGCCCTGGCTTTTCCGGACCTCCTCGCGCTTCCTCCGGCGCTCCTGCCGCTCCCTGTCTGTCTGCGAACGGCTCACCTGTCGGTTAAACCTCTCGTTGGCTTTCTTAAGGAACGGAATGTGGTTATACAGCCGATCCATGCTGAAGGTGGCGTTCATGTTGAAGTTGCGGTTATTGGCGATGGTGTTTCCAAGCGAGGTTCCGTCCTCAAGGGCCGTTCCGCGCACCCAGCTGTAGGTGGCGTTATAGGTGGCGTTGGCGTTGACCCAGTCGAACAGAGGAATCAGGTTGAGCGGCAGCTGGTAAGAGAGCTGGAAGCTCTGGTTATAGTCCAGGGGCGTTCCGAAATGCTTGATGGAGGTCCACACCGAGTCTTTCCACGCCGAATAGCGGTCGGGATAGAGGTCTTTGTTTACCGGCGTGTAGGGTTCTTCTATCTCTGCATGGGTCGCACTCTGGAAATTCATGTGCAGATTCTTGGTCAAATCCCATCTCAGGGTGAAGTCTCTGTTCCACAGGAACTGCTCATTGAAGGTGATCGGACGCCGCGTGTCGAGCAGGTTCTCCATGTCGCGCTCCCGCAACTCATAGTAATTGCGGGCAAGCTCGGTGTTGAAAGCCACATTCTGGGGGAGCCAGTTGAGCCCGAAACGCCGCAGGATCTCCAGCCATTTCGACTTGTTCTTGATCTTCCTGAACGGTTCCCATGCCTTATAGACCGGTGTCCAGCTATAGTTGAGGGCGCCTCGCCAGTTGTCTTCCTTCTCATAAACGGTGGTTTTTCCCGTCGTATAGCGATGGGAATGACTGTAGGAGAACGAGAAGTTGGCGGGATCATAGGGCATCGGATGCCGCTTGTTCTGGATTCCCACACGCACATTCGAGAGCGAGAAGTTGGAATTCGTGGTCTTCGTAACGGCAATGCTCTCGATAGAGTCTCGCTCGTGCCGGTTGGCCGCAGCGTCGAGGGCATCGTCGAGCCTCATGTCGGTGTCCAGGGGATTATATTTCGGACGGGTCTCCTCCTTGCTCAGACTATAATAGAGAGGTGCCGTAACCTTCGCCTTATCCGGGAAAAACTTACCCAGTTCGAGGCTCGTCGTAACGCTGTAGGTCTTATAGTCGTCGGTGGAACGCTGCATCACGCCCTCCTCCAAGCCCCCGAAGCCCTCCGAGATATAGCGTCCCTGGAGGTTGACGACGCCAAAGTCCGAGAGCTGCACATTCAGATTGCCGTTCGCGGCCCAGCCTCCTTCGTTGTTAGACTCCTTCATGCGCAGCTCGTTAACCCACACCTCGCCCGACTTCTGGCTGCCCGCGAGGTTGCGCACACCTATCATCATGGTCTTCACCTCACCCAGCGTGGGGTTGCCCTTGATGCTGATCTTGTTATTGGGATGCTCCTCATCGTAAGCCGAGAAGACGCGATTATACGACGCCGTGCCCGCTGCCTTGGCGATATTGCGCTCCTTCTTGAGCTTGGTGAAGACGCTCAGGGGCACATCCAGCATGTTCTCTTCCGGCCATACGGCCTGACAATCGGCCAGTGAATACCTGTCATAGACCTTCGGAGGCGTAAGCTTCAAGGGTATCTCATACTCATAGTAATTGCCTTTATAGTCGCTTCCGAGACGGATGAACACGGCCAGCTGGTTGTCCGCAAGGTCGGTAGAATTCTGCTCCATGGCATTCGCGTGGACGAACATCTGTATGCGTTTGTATTGCCGGAGGTCGAGAGCCGTATTCTTATAGACCGCCCTTGCCTCATTAGAACCCAAGTTCGAGACCACGAAATTCAAAGCCTGCTCATTAGACTCCACAAGCTGCGGCTGCGTGGGATCCTGCTCACGGCGGATGCCGGGAGGAAGGACATAGTTCACGGGAGTCTTGTCGTTGTTCTCTTCTATGTTCACCGAGCTCACCGCCATCACGCCGCCGGCAGAGCTGGAATTATCAAGCGTCTGCTCATAGACCCGCCAGTCGCCGCGAACGAGGTCGAGACTTCCGAAACGCATCACGATGGGACGCTGGAAGTTCGTGAGGAACATGCGCATGAAACGGATGCTCGTGAAGTCGGAGATAGCCCCTACCCTGCTCTCATACTCTTTCAGCGGGATGCGGAACAGATACCAGTTCACCTCCTCGGAAGTGCCGTTTCGCAGCGGTGCCACCGCCGCCCGCTTGTCCACGATGTGGTTTTTCCCCACCACCATGTCCTGCGGACGGACGGACACCTTATACTGATAATACTTCTCATACTCATTCAGCGTGTAGTCCTGATTGATGTCCTCCACATCAGGCGTCGTCTTATAGGAAGTGTCGTAGCTCTCCGCACGGCTTCCGGTATCAGGCGAATTGCCCTGCGGCATATTGATTCTCTTATACCGCTGAAGGATGGAAGCCTGCATCCGGTCGTAGTCCGTGCCACGGAAATAGTGGTAGTCGTCGTTCGCGGGGTCGCCCATAATGGCATTGAAGACATCTGGGCTCACCTTTCCCTGCGCCTGCGACAAGAAGGTCTGGTAGGCAGCAAACGCCTTCTCCTCATCATCCGTGAGGCCATTGAATCCCACATCCTGAAGGGCACGGTTACCGGCACCCGTGGCAAAGGCATAGGTTACGGTGGCCTGGGTCGGTATCTTGCCCCACTGCGTATAGACGAAACTGCTCGAGCCATCGACCGGCATACCGCTTTCATAGAACTTCTTGCCGTCGCGGAGCACATCCTCGCTCACCTCGCCAAGGTTGATATAGAAGTCGCCGCCATAGGCATTGGCGTCCGGTTGCTTGTCCATATAGATGAAGGGATCCATCATCCAGAACTCTATATACTCGATATTGGCCGTCTCGAAGTCGTTGGTGTCCAGCTTGCGCATCATTCCCCCCCAGTGGCGAGCGGGGTTTGCGAGTGTCCCGTCATAGTTAAGTTCGGCGGAATTGAAGTTATACGGCCCGCGCTCATTGGGATAATAGGCCAGGTTAAGTATCGGCAACGTGGATATGGCACCGTTATAGCTGCTCTGATCTCTGTTTGGATACAGCTCACTCACATACACCTCGCGCACATAATGATTGGAAAGCTGCTCCAGATCGCTCTTGATATGAGCCGGCGTAAGCGAACTGCTGCGGCGCGTGAACAAAGGATCGATGTTGTACCATGCCAGCAGCGAACGGTCGTAACCGCTCCGCAAGGTTGTCTTGTCGTTGTAATCCGGAAACATGACGGGCACGCTCGAGATTATCCAGGACGACGGTGTGGACACATCCATCTTGCTCGTGGTATTCTCGAAGTCGTCCAGATACGAGGCATTATCCTGCGTTCCGGAGCTCTGCCCGGCAATCAACTGCGCAAACTCGGCATTCAGCGAGATGTTCGACGGCTGCGTTACATGCAGGAAAGGAATCTTGTCGAGCATGTTGGTAAGCCACTGACTCTCCTTCTTCCAGTTCACATTGAGCCCCCAAAGGGTGTTGTTCAGGGGTTCCGAGCCCATGTTTACCTTCGTGGTGAGCGCCTGTTCGGAAAGATGCTGTATGGTGCCGCTCAACTGGAAGTTCTTCGTGAAGTCGTATTCCCAGTTCAATCCGAACATCGTCTTGCGCATCTGACCGTAGTCGGTATTGCTCTCCAGCGACACTTTCACCGGTGTCCCGGCATCGAGAATGCTCTGATTGAGGATGGTAACTTCACCCGCACTGTAGTCCACGGAGTAGTCGGAGCCTTCGGCAAGGGTGATTCCTCCCGCCATTACCACCACCGATCCCTGCGGCACATTGTAGGCTCCGAGGGAGATGACATTGGCCAAGGTGCCCCGGAACTGCCCCGAGAGCACATACTTGTCTTTCTCGGCTATCTGCCGCGCAACGGTCTTCGTGGAGTCGTAGAGCTCGGTAAAGGCGTAAGACACGGCCCTCTCGGCAGGCACGCCCTTGCCGACGAGGTAACTATACATATAAGACCCGAACGGCTCCACCTTCGGGAAGAACACGCGCCCGTTGCTCACGGTGTAGCCCGCCACATAGTCGAAGTAGCCGTTGGGATGCGCATTGTTGTTATTGTCCAGCCGGTCGGCACCGAGGACACGGATAATCGGCGTGTCCTTCACCTGCTGTTCGGGAATGTAGGTGAGGTAGACGCCGGCCGTATCGCTCTGGAACTTGACATCCAGCCGAAACTTATCCCGCTCCACGGAGGCCGCCAGATTATAGACATTCTTCATCATCAGGTCCCAGTTTCCTTGCGTGGGATTGTTCGAAGTGTTCTTCAGCGACTTCACGAAGAGGGCTTGCCCGACATCCGTTACATCCGAAGCAAACTCCCCCACCTGGTAAGTGCGACCTCCATAGGTGTATTCGTAGGCAATGGCCAGCACCTGGTCGGTCTGGATGCCGGTGCGAAGGGAGATATAGCCAAGAGCCTCGTTCACCGTGTATTCCGACGAGTTGAGCAGACGGGCGCTCTCAATCTTCTCATAGTCGACGCCTCCCACGAGCCCTCCAGCATCCAAAACGGTCGAGGTCTGGTCGATGTCCCGTGAGGCCGCATAGGCTCCCACCATCTCCGAATACTCCGAATTGGCACCATTCGAGGGCACCGGCTGTCCTGTCAGCGCCCACCTCGGCCTCGACACTTTCTGGTTCTCGCCAAGGTCGGTGAGGGCTATGATGCTGCGCGTGTTGGCAGTAGTACCGGTCTTGTTGGTGGTCCATACCTCCACGCGGTTTATCTTCACGCCGGTGGTGAGATTGGGCAAGGTCTGCATTCCGGCGTCATACTTGTCGCGGAAATACTGCGAGAGGAAGAAGTGCATGTTCTCCTCATAGTTCGCGACATCGATCTCAAACGGCGTCAGCTGCACCCCGCCCCGGGAGGAGACGCTCGTCGAAGAGCTCTTTTTCTGCGATGCCACCAGCTGCAGCTTCAGCTTGCCGAACTGCATGTCGGTGCGGATGCCGAAGAGCGAGCTGGCTCCCGTGATGAGCGAGGAGTTAGAGGGGAACGACACATTGCCGGCCTCCACGAGCTTGATGATCTCATCCTCCTTGCCGTCATACTTCAGTTTGAGGTTCTGGGTGTCGAAGTCGAAGGTGGCATCGGTGTTGTAATTGAGGTTCATGTTCACCTTGTCGCCCACCTTTCCGTTCACATTCAGGTTGATTTTCTCGTCAAAGTCGAGGGTCGTCGTCTTCCGGTTGCGGATGGGGAGGCTGGGATTGTCGATGTTCTTAAGGGTCGCCCCGAACTTCAACTCTGCCGTTCCCTGCGTCTTGATGCGTACTCCGCCCGGGCCGAATATCTTCTCCGCGGGGCCCAGGTCGAAGTGCATGTCGGTGAAATCGAACTTCTCCTTGCCCTTCGCCTGATAGATTGCGTCGTTCTTCGAGCGGTAAAACTGGTTGCGAGCCAGCCTTTCACTCCACTTCCGATACTCCTCCGGAGTCATTATCACGGGAGCAGCCACCCAGGTATTGCCGATTTTCGATCCGATGATATACCGGTCGAGCGTGTCGTTATAGACCACTTCCTGCCTCAGATTGTCGGGGCGCTGAAGGTCGGCGGCATTCTGCCCGAGGTCGTCGAGGGTAACGGGAGTGGTCTTCTGGATCTTCCACCGGGGGTGGAGCAGCGAGTCGGGAATCTCCTCATCGGCGTCGACGGCGGGCTGCGCCTTCACCTTCACGGTGTCTTTTCGCGGCTTCTGCCGGGTGCGCACATCCTGATGGAAAGGTATCGACATGGCATATCCCGCCACGCTCAACATGAACATGGCCGCCACAAGCCAGACTATCGAATCCCTAAACTTCATCGTCAGCATTCACCGCCCTTTTCTCAAGAGGAGGGCAGGAAGGTCTCTTCTTTATTTTATCTGTTTCAACGCCAGCTTCACCACTTGCTCCACAGGCAGTTCGGGCTGCTCCTTGAGTATCGAGACAACCACCTTTGCCGACGGCGCGGGGGGGAATCCGAGCATGGTGAGGGCACTCACTGCCTCATCCCTCACGGCTGCATCGACGGCCGACGACGGCTCCGTGCTTACATGCAGTTCCTGGGCGATGCCGCTGGCCACGATTTTATCCCTTAAGTCGACGATGATGCGCTGCGCCGTCTTCAGTCCGATGCCCTTCACGCCCTTAAGCATCTTCTCGTCGCCGTTGGCAATGATGTTGCAGAGTTCAGACGGCGAGGAGGCCGAAAGAATCATGCGGGCGGTGTTGGCACCCACTCCCGACACGGTGATGAGCATGCGGTAGAGCTCGCGCTCCTGCCTGGAAGCGAAGCCGTAGAGCGAGAACGAGTCGTCGCGGCCTCCCGTAACGAGCGACTCGTGGACATGAAGCTTCACCTCTTTCCTGCCCTGAAGAGCCGTGTAAGTATTCAGCGAGATGTTCAGCGCATAGCCCACTCCGGCGGCCTCGACGACTGCCAGCGCGGGAGTAAGCTCTGTCAGTTCGCCCCTGATGTATTCTATCATTTTATTTCAAGTTTTGTATATATACGATAAGAATAACGCCCGCTCGGCCTGATTTATTGCACGGAAACCTCTTCAGTCATCCGGAATTTTCGCCGGAAGCCGCCTCCGGTGTTACAAAATCGGCGATTTCGTGGGACAATATCGGCGAAATCGTCGGACAATATCGACGATTTTGTCATTCTCCCCGCTGCCTCCCGTCCCACCGGCTGCCAAATCCGGAAATGCAAAAGCCCGTTAAAAGGATTTCCAAAATCAAAAAAAAAGGGGGAAATGAATGGTTTCTCGTGGGAATGATGTACTTTTGCGGCAGACAAAAGATAGTTTCACATCATAAAAAAACATAGTTATGAAGAAAATCAGAGCGGCCGTAGTGGGCTACGGCAACATCGGGCAATATACCGTTCAGGCGCTCGAGGCCTCCAGCGACTTTGAGATTGCGGGCATCGTGCGCCGCAACGGCAGTGAGGACAGGCCGTCCGAACTAGCCGCATACCCTGTGGTAAGGAATATCCGCGAACTCGAGCGTGTGGATGTGGCCATCCTCGCAACTCCCACAAGAAGCTGCCCGGAATATGCCAAGGACATTATTCCGCTCGGCATCAACACCGTCGACAGCTTCGACATTCACACCGGCATCCTCGACTATCGCACAGAGATGATGCCCATCTGCAAGGCCAACGGCCGCGTCTCCGTCATCTCGGCGGGCTGGGACCCGGGGTCTGACTCCATTGTCCGAGTGCTCCTCGAGAGCCTTGCTCCCAAGGGATTGAGCTATACCAACTTCGGTCCGGGCATGTCGATGGGCCACTCGGTCTGCGCCCGCGGCAAGAAGGGAGTAAGAAACGCGCTCTCGGTTACCATTCCGCTGGGTGAAGGCATCCACCGCCGCATGGTCTATGTGGAGCTCGAAGAGGGAGCCACCCTCGAGGCCGTAACCGCGGAAATCAAGGCCGACCCCTACTTTGCCCACGACGAAACCCATGTGTTTGCCGTGCCGTCGGTAGACGATGTGCGCGATATGGGCCACGGCGTGCACCTCGTGCGCAAAGGTGTGAGCGGCAAGACCCCTAACCAGCGCTTCGAATTCAACATGAGCATCAACAACCCGGCACTGACGGCGCAGGTGCTCGTGAATGTCGCCCGTGCCTCGATGCGCCTGCAACCGGGCTGCTACACCCTGCCCGAGATTCCCGTAATCGACCTGCTTCCGGGCAGTCGTGAGGACATCATCGGAAGGCTGGTATAGTCGCCGGGCAAGCCCAAGGGGGCGGTTCCGGAATGTTGCGGAATCTTAACGATATGCTAAAAAAAACTATATTCTTCCCGAAAAATGAATATCTGTCGGGAAAATGGATTATATTTGCACCCGAATTCAAAACTTTAAGATAGGAAAAAATGGATAAGAGAACATATGGGATGATAGCCGCCGTGCTGGCCATCGTGGTAGTGGCTTTCCTCATCAGCGCCAAACCGGTCGACGATATCATGACCCAAGAGGGCAAGACCACCGTAGTCAACACGCAGCAGCTGGGCCAGAAGGTCAAGGGCTACATGGGAGCGACGCCCGTCAAGATATACATTCAAAAGAACAAAATTGAGAAAATAGAGCCCTTGGCAAACCGTGAGACCCCGAAATACTTCGCCAAAGCCAAGACTCTGCTGAAACAATATGAGGGCAAAAGCGTAACCAAGGCCACGAAAACAGAGGTCGACGGCGTGAGCGGAGCCACCCTCTCATCGGATGCCTTGAAGAAGAATGTCCAACTGGGACTGGAATATTACAAGGAGCATAAGTAAGTCCGGTGGTCTGCCGGACGACAGCTATACAGGGAGAATCTTTTTGAAAGATTCTCCTTTTTTTATTTGCTTCTTTGAAGATCTTTACCTATATTTGTGGAGAACTATAAATCTCTTACACCATGCGCATGCCCTTACTACCTTTCCTCCTTGCTCTTCTCCCGGCAACAAGCCTCCCGGCCCGCGCCCAACAGAGCCTGAACGCGGACACGGCCTCCGCCGTCCCACGGCTCGGATCGGTCGACAGAATCACCGAGGAGCGCATGAACAAAGGCCTCGTAACCAATCCGCTGGAAGCCCTCAACGGTCAGGCGGCGGGCGTGAATGTATCGTCGAGCGGATCCGACAGGATGGCGATGCTCAGCTCCGTGCGCGTCCGGGGCACCACCTCGCTGACCGGAGGCAACGATCCACTGGTCATCATCGACGGCGTTTCATCCGATCTGGCCACCCTTTCCACGATTTATCCGGCCGACATAGAGAGCTTCACCATCCTCAAGAACGCCTCGGAGACCGCACAGTATGGAACACGGGGAGCCTCGGGCGTGATTCAAGTGGCCACGAAGCGCGGCCATGAGGGTCAGTTCCACATCTCCTACGACGGCAACATAGGGTTTGAGACGGTCTGCAAAACCATCGACATGCTAAGGCGGAGCGGCTATATAGGCACGGCGAAGCAGCTCGGACTCGACTATAACGACGGCGGATACGACACCGATTTCCAAAAGCAAATCACCCGCACAGGCTTCGTCCAGAACCACCATATAGCCTTCAGCGGAGGAACGGAGCAGTCAAACTATCGCGCGTCCGTGGGTTTCATGAGCCACAATAGGGTCGTAAAAGTCAACAAACACCAGAATTTCGTGGCGAAAATAGACCTCACGCAGGCGGCTTTCGACGACTTCCTCAAGATCGATCTGGGAGTGTTCGGCTCGTCGCAGAAGGCCTGGAACATCTTCGACAAGCAGAAACTCTTCTACTCAGCGGCGACGCAGAACCCTACTTTTCCTTTCGGAAGGGACGCCGACGGCAACTGGAACAAGAACTCCACGGCATCGCAGATCTGCCCTCCGGCAGCCCTGCTGGAAGAGAAGAACGACGAGAAGAGCCTCAATTTCAATACTCACATGAAACTGCTCTTCGCCCTGGCGAAGAACTTAAGCCTCTCGCTCTTCGGCTCCTACTCATATAACTCCCTGGAGAACGCCCTCTTCTGCCCCACCTGGGTATGGGCACAGGGGCAGGCTTATCGGGGAGAACAGAAGACGGAATCCATTCTGGGCAATATCGTGCTCAACTACCGATATGCCGCAGAGCCGCACGTCCTCGACCTCACCCTGCTCGGCGAATACCAACGACAGAACCTCTCCGGGTTCTGGACCTTGGTGAAAGGATTTACAAACAATACCTTCGGCTATGACAATCTCGGCGCAGGCTCCATCCTCCCGTATGGAGGAACGGGCAGCAAGTTCGAGAATCCCGCGCTGGCTTCCGGCATGGGAAGCATTGGCTACACGCTCATGGGGCGATACAAGTTGAACCTGACCCTGCGTGCCGACGGCAGTTCCATGGTAGGAAAGAACAACCGATGGGGCTTTTTCCCTTCTGTTTCGGCAGAATGGGATGCCCGCAAAGAACCATTCCTCTCCTCCATCCCGCTCCGGATCGTATCCCAACTCAAGTTGCGCACCGGCTACGGGGAGTCGGGTAACTTAGGAGGCATCAGCCCCTATAACTCCCTTCAGCTGCTCAGTCCTAACGGCGTGGTACCTTACAACGGGTCTTCCACAATTACGATGGGATTCCTGCGCAATGTAAACCCCGACCTAAAGTGGGAGACGAGAGGCACTTTCAACATCGGGGCAGACCTCGGCTTTTGGAACAATCGCATCGTAATGACTGCGGAATATTACTATTCAAAGACACGAGACATGCTCTATATGTATGATGTTCCCGTCCCCCCGTTCGCCTATGACAAGCTGCTGGCCAACATCGGAAGTATGAGCAATAGCGGAATAGAGCTGGGCATGGGCATCACGCCGATACAGAAACGAGACATGGAGCTGAATGTCAATGTGAACATCGCATTCCAGAAGAATAAGATTCTCTCATTGAGCGGCGAATACAACGGCACTCAGATGAGTGCTCCCGACATCACCAGCATCGGACAGTTGAACGGAGCTGGATTCCACGGAGGCAACAACAACATCGTCTACCAAATCGTCGGACAGCCCTTAGGAGTGTTTTATCTGCCACACTGCACGGGTCTCGGGAAAAACGCCGACGGCTCCTACAACTACCAGATAGAAGACCTTGACCACAGTGGGGGAATAAACATCGAGGACGGCGGCGACCGCTACATCGCCGGACAGGCCACCCCGAAGATGACGCTGGGCTCTAATATCAGCTTCAGATATAAGGACTTTGATATCAGCATGCAGCTGAACGGAGCCTTCGGACACAAAATCTACAACGGCACCGCGCTCACCTATATGAACATGACCAGCTTCCCCGACTACAATGTCATGACCGAAGCGCCCCGGCAGAACATCAAAGACCAGACCGCTACCGACTATTGGCTGGAGAGGGGAGACTATCTGAACCTCGATTATCTAACCATTGGATGGAATATTCCCGTGAAATCGCGCTATGTAAGCATGCTCAGACTCTCTTGCTCGGTAAACAACCTGCTTACCATCACCGGCTACAGCGGTCTCTCGCCGATGATAAACAGCTATATCGCAGACAGCACGCTCGGCATTGACGACAAGCGTTCCTATCCGCCCTACCGCTCTTTCAGTTTCGCGCTAAGCATTCAATTCTAAGACTTCACTCATGAGAAAATATGCCATATACCTATTGCCGCTCCTCTTCCTGAACTCCTGCCTGAGTGAAAACCCGAAGAGCCAGCTCCCGGAAGAGGAGGCCTACAAGTCGGCTTCGGAACTATACATCAACGCCGTGGCCACTTTATACAATTACATCGGCGGCAACAGCGAGAGCCAAGGACTGCAGGGTACCTACCGGGGAGTATACGATTACAACACTTTCAGCACCGATGAGGCCATGCTTCCCACAAGGGGCGGCGACTGGTATGACGGCGGTTTCTGGCAAAACCTGTATCTGCACGCCTGGACGCCGACCGACAACTCGCTCTACAACACATGGAACTACCTCTATAAAGTCATCGTGCTCTGCAACCGGTCGCTGGCCACCATCGACAGCCACGCTGACCTCCTCGACGCCTCCGGGAAGCAGGCTTACACAGCCGAGGTAAGGGCTCTCCGCGCCATGTATTATTATTACCTGCAAGACCTGTTCGGAAATGTGCCGCTGGTAACATCGGCCGACACGCCTCTCGACCAGATCGGGCAAGGCGGGAGGAGCAGCGTGTTCGACTTCTGCGTAAGGGAACTGCAGGAAGCGGCGCCCTTCCTGCCCGAGGGACACAGCAATTATAAGGGCGGCAATTATGGCAGGATAACCCGTTCCGTGGCCTATTTCCTGCTGGCCAAGCTGGCATTGAACGCCGAGATATACTCCGATGACGACTGGACGGATGCCCAAAAGCCCTCGGGCAACAACTTGTTCTTCAATGTCGACGGGCAGAAACAGAACGCCTGGCAGACCGTCGTGGCCTATTGCGACAAGATCAAGGCCGAAGGCTTCTCATTAAGCGAAGACTATGCTGCCAATTTCTCCATCCACAACGAGACCTCTCCGGAGAACATCTTTACGATTCCCATGGACAAGAACCTCTATGCCAACGAGTTCCAATACCTCTTCCGAAGCCGGCACTACAATCATGGAGGTGCCCTCGGGATGGATGCCGAGAACGGCACCTGCGCCACGCTGTCCACCCTCCAGACCTACGGATATGGCACCCCGGCGACAGACAGCCGCTACGCCGTTAACTTCTATTCCGACACCTTGCGGGTGGACGGACGCGTCGTGCGCCTCGACAACGGCGAGGCGCTGGTCTATAAGCCCCTCGAGGTGAAGCTCGACCTCTCGGGAACGGCCTACGAGAAGACTGCCGGAGCCCGCATGGCGAAGTATGAGATAGACCGTACGGCATACGCGGATGGTAAATTACAGGACAACGATATCGTCTTGTTCCGCTATGCGGATGTGCTGCTCATGAAAGCAGAGGCCAAGGCCAGAAACGGACAGGACGGCTCCACGGAACTGAATCAGGTGCGCCGGCGCGCGGGAATGGCGGCCAGAAGCGCCACGCTGGATAACATTCTCGACGAGCGCTTGCTGGAACTGATGTGGGAGGGATGGCGAAGACAAGACCTGATACGCTTCGGAAAGTTCTGCCAAGCCTACGACCTGCGCCCTCAGCTACAGTCGGAGAATGACGGGCACACCGTCGTCTTTCCCATTCCCGACAAGGCATTGAAGCAGAACAAGCAACTGCGGCCGAACCCGGGATATTGATCCTGCCGCAAAAGCGATCACAGTTCATAAGGAATACAGTTTCATCCAAAAGTAGGCAGACCCTTTCCAAGGCCAGCGGGGAAGAACATTACCATCTTCCAATGCGCTTCAGAAGGTCTTCCTGAGCCGACTTCATCTTCTGCCGGTCATAGTTCCACGCATCTTTCATAAAAACGATGCTTCCCCTTATTCCGCGCAGTCGCCGCTCCCTTTGGGCATAGCCCTCGTCGGTAAGAAGCAGCTTCAGGAACACCGGCACATATCCTTTCTTCGCCATATAGATGCCTATGCAATGGGTATAGCGCGTCTCAAAGGTGGTGGTTATCGGGAAATCCACTACATAAACCGAGTCTGCGTTACCCCAGGAGGCCGCTTCCTTGCCGCCAAACTTGGTGATTCGCTCTGCCCATGACGGCTCCACCTTCGGCTTTTCCTCATCATGGCCGAAGCCGAGGAACGCTGCCAAGTGCAGATCTGTCAGATAATTATTCTCCGTATAGCGGAATACATCGTGGAAGAGCACCTTATCGTGCGATGCGTTTCCTCCCACATGAGCCGGCAGCCAGGGGTAGAGAATCTTGCTGTTGTTGTCCTTCTCCACGGCAGCCTGCCAGTAGGCGCATGTGCCCTTCCAGTTCCTGCCGTTGTGAAGACGGTCGTAATCAGCGTTAGGCAGATAGAGTGTTGAGTAGCGGTCATACTCCGCAACATAGCCCTCAGGCACATTCATGCCGATATTGAAGCACTCTTCCGAGAAAGCCTTGATGGCTTCAAAACGGTCTCCGGTATCGGCAAGCAACGGGGAAGCCTGCAAAAGCAAGCATAAAGAAACAAATAATGCTTTCATGACGATTCTATTTAGATATCCTATTGTTTAACTAATATTCTTTTTTTGATAGTTTGAACATACAGTCAATGTCAGAATATCCGACAAAATCGTACATAGAAGAATCCGCAGTCAGCTGATCATTCCTGCACATAAAGCCTCCACCACCCGACATGACGGCAGTTTCCGAATGATACCCATAATGTCCATCCCCAAGATCAGTACGCCTTATGACAAGACAGCTCCCATTAGACGCATCAACACTTGAATACTTTCTATTATCAATACTTTCAACTCTGAAGAAACAAACCAGTGCGTTTTGAACAAACATCCGTATTGTCCCTTCTCCCTCTATGTAATATCCAGCAGATATAAATTCCTGCTTCACTAAGTCATATGTATATGCCGCCTCTATACCCAGGCCATTCATTATGTCCAATATACTGTAGACAACGCAATCTACTCTCTTCTCCGCTTCTTCATTATCTCCATCAAAGGTAGTATCATTGTCCCAAATACCAAACCTTGTTCTCCCCTTCGTAAACGACTCTACTTCCATATTTGTAACTTTGACTATCTTTTTGAAGGATTCGTAAATATTCTCCGAGATTTTTACCTCTTCTCCACAATTCTGAAGAAGTTTATATATTCCATCCCTACCTTTTATTATACTTATGCGTTTAAAGGCTTTTCCTAAGATTTCCTTATCGCTTGTCGAAAGAGCATTTAAGTCTATATCTCCATCAATCTGCAAATATTTCAGCATATACTGGAAACGATTCCAAACGGTCGCTTTCGCAACTTCCGATTACTACAGTTGCAGCAACTACAATAATCAATGAAAATAAATACTTTTTTCATGATTGTTTAAGTTTATTTGGTTACGCTTCAAATATACGAAAAAGAAAGGCTGGCTATTCGTAAACTATGTTTAAAAAAGCCAAAAAGCCCGTATTTTCCTGCGCAAAAAAGCACAAAAGAAAATGCGGGCATAGATGGATAAGACTCCGCAAGGCTGCCTCTACTCGTCCGCGGAGAAGAGAGGATCCTCGGGCATCACCATGATTGGCTTCTGCTCATACTGCTCGAGCATCTTGGCCGGAACATATTCCTTGTTGACCACAAGGCGGAACATATACTCCTCAAACCATCGATGGGTCATGATGAGATAGCCGTTCACGCCACTGTCGGCACCCCAGCTGTTCTCCACCTTCCACTTCAGGGGCTTGCCCTGGGCGTCGAGGTCTACGGCCGTAAGCGTCATGGCATGGGTAGACCCGCTGTCGAAGGTCTCTATGCGCTGTGCCTTGTCCATGCCGAAAGTGGTTCCGAAGAGGCTTCCATAGTCGAAGTTGTCCAGGTCGAGATAGCCCCGCTTGCGGTCGAGCTGCTTGCCCACATCGTAGGAGGAATACATTTTTCTGCCGTCCTTCAGGCTGGCAATGGCGAGGCTGGCAATATCCTCCATCGGCAGGTTCAGGTATTTCCAGTTATGGCCGTCGTAGGTGTGGCGGTCATACTCCACCTCGTAGGTCTTGTAATACGGCCGGCGGGGGTCGTTCATCACCATGATGAAAGTGCCGTTAATGGCTCCTCCCACGGTTTCCCTGTAAAATTCCTCCGGAGTATAGCGCTTTGCTTCGGTTACGGTGTTGCCGTTCTTGTCGGTAAACGCATACGAGAACTCCCGCACGGGTTCGCCGAGCGTGAGCACGAGCATGCGGTATACGGCACCGAGCATTTCTGTTTTCCGGGCCTTTATGGCCTTTGCGCTCTTGCCGCCGTTCACCATTCCGCGAAGCTCAAGGCCGAACTCACGCAGCTTGGACGACACCAGGCGCGCCATCCGGCTGGTATTGTCCGAGGAATAGGTCTCCGGCATCACGCTCATGGGTACGAGCCCGTATTTCTCGGCAAGGTCGGAGACACCGCAGAAAGTGCCCCCGTCGTTGATGGGATGATGGAAGAAGAACTGCACGCGGATGTCGTCGATGGGCTTCTTGGCATTGTCTATCACGCCCTGGAGCATCAGGTTGGCCTTCTCCAGCTGGTCGTAGAAGAAAAGGTAAGCCTGTGAGAATTCCACCCTGAGCGAATCATGATGAGCCTTGGCAAAGTTGGAACGGAGCACATTGAGGCCCGAGAACATCCAGCAGCGACCCGAACTCTTCTGGTTGTGAATGCTCTGCTTCGGAGTCTCCACGCTGAAGTGCGTGTCGAAAGGCATTCTGCTGGCATAGCTCTTGGCAAGATCGTCAATGGAATTAGATGCCACGGCATTTGCGATAGCCTTGTTAGTCTGAGCGTCGCTGTTGCCTTTCGCAATCTCGGAGAGCATCTTCTCCGAGATTCCTCCTTCTTTTGTCTGGGCCTGAATGCCGCCCACCATGACGAGCAGGGCAGCCATCAGCAAGATTCTTTTATTCATTGTTTTATGTTTTAGATGATGATAGTTTCTCGCAAAGTTAGCAAAAAGAATTTATCCCCGCAACTTCTCTGATGAAAAATAAATATCGGCGCCAAGATTTGGAATGCTTGTAAATAAATGGTATATTTGCATTCAGAACCGCGGAGAGCCCCGACCGGCAGCGAACGAAACGGCAGACGGGGACTGAGGAAGCCGCCGCAAGAGAAGTAACATCTCAGATTTTAGTGTATAAAATCTCAGATTTCAGTAAGTAAAATCTTAAGTTTTACTGTTCGGAAGACGGCAGGCAGCAGCGACGGAAACGACAGACAGGAATACCAAAAACATCATATCATGGCAATATTCATCAAGTTATACCAGAACAAATACAACCGGCAGCACGACTACGGGAAGTGGTTTGCCCGGGTGGTACGCACCGGCGAGACCGACATCGACCGCTTGGCAGAGCACATCGAGCAGAACACCACCTTCAAGAAAGGCGAGGTAAAGGGGCTCATCATCGAACTTGTGGAGGAGATGAGACAGGAGCTCCAGGCGGGCAGGACGGTGAACCTGAACGGCTTTGGCCGGTTCCACCTCAGCGTAACGAGCCTCTCGGTAGACAAGCCCGACGACTTCAGCATCGCCCGCCACATCACCGGGGTGAAATGTAAGTTTACCCCGGCCGGAAAGCGCGACCCCAAAACATGGCGCATCAGCCAGGTGTTCAGCGAGGGAGCGGAGATCAGGCGGCAGGAGTAGGCGGCGGCTCCACCCTCCCGGAGCCAGGCCGAAGTCTCCCTCCTGCGAGCAGAAAAAACAGGTCTTTTGGTTGTTTATCTCTAAAAAAATAGTATCTTTGCAAGGTTATCAGATGTTTTAATAGCGTGGACAAGCAAAAATTCGGACTTCTGAGTCAAATCAAATACCCCGCGGACCTAAGGAAACTGAGCGTCGACGACCTGCCGGAGGTGTGCAGGGAGCTTCGTCAGGACATCATCGACGAGGTTTCCATCAATCCCGGACACTTCGCGTCGAGCCTCGGCGTGGTGGAGATTACGGTGGCATTGCACTATGTCTTCAACACGCCCTACGACCGGCTGGTGTGGGATGTGGGGCATCAGGCCTACGGCCACAAGATATTGACGGGACGCAGAGACCAGTTCTGCACCAACCGCAGGCTGCACGGCGTGCGCCCGTTTCCCACGCCCGCAGAAAGCGAATACGACACCTTCACCTGCGGACACGCGTCGAACTCCATCTCGGCAGCCCTCGGCATGGCCGTGGCCGCCAAGAAGACAGGGCATGAAAAGCGGCATGTCGTGGCCGTCATCGGCGACGGAGCCATGAGCGGAGGCCTTGCCTTCGAGGGCCTGAACAATGTCTCCAACAGCGACAACGACCTGCTCATCATCCTCAACGACAACGACATGAGCATCGACCGGGCCGTGGGAGGCATGGAGCAGTATCTCCTGAACCTCGACACCAACGCCACCTACAACCGCCTGCGGTTCAAGGCCTCGCGATGGCTGCACGCCAAAGGCCATCTGAACGACGAGCGCCGCAAGGGCATCATAAGGCTCAACAACGCCATCAAGTCGGCCTTGAGCCATCAGCAGAACATCTTCGAGGGCATGAACATCCGCTATTTCGGGCCGTTCGACGGGCACGATGTGAAGGAGATCGTGCGCCTCCTGAACCAGCTCAAGGACATGAAAGGCCCCAGGCTGCTCCACCTGCGCACCACCAAGGGCAAGGGCTACGAGCCCGCCGAAAAGCAAGCCACCCTGTGGCATGCCCCGGGCAAGTTCGACGCGGAGACCGGCGAGCGCATCGTGAAGGATTGCTCGCACGAGCCGCCAAGATTTCAGGATGTGTTCGGAGAGACCCTCCTGGAACTCGCAAGGCAGAATCCGGACATCGTGGGGGTAACCCCCGCCATGCCCACGGGCTGCTCCATGAACATCATGATGCGGGAGATGCCTTGCCGCACCTTCGATGTGGGCATCGCCGAAGGGCACGCCGTAACCTTCTCGGGAGGCATGGCGAAAGACGGGCTGCAGCCTTTCTGCAACATCTACAGTTCTTTCTCGCAGCGTGCCTACGACAATATCATCCACGACCTGGCCATCCTGAGCCTGCCGGTGGTGCTCTGCCTGGACAGGGCAGGACTGGTGGGAGAAGACGGGCCGACACACCACGGCGCCTTCGACCTTGCCTTCCTGCGGCCGATTCCGAACCTCACCATCGCCTCGCCGATGGACGAGCACGAGCTCCGGAAGCTCATGTACACGGCCCAACTGCCGGGAAAAGGCACATTCGTCATCAGGTATCCCCGTGGCAGAGGCATGCTCACCGACTGGCGCTGCCCGTTAGAGGAACTGCCCGTGGGCAAGGGTCGCAAGCTGCGCGACGGCGACACGGTGGCCGTCCTGACCCTCGGCCCTATAGGAAACGATGCTGAAAAGGCCATCGAACAAGTCTCGGGCGAACTAAGCGCGGCACATTACGACATGCGATTCCTCAAGCCCCTCGACGAGGAAATCCTTGAAGAGGTCGGGCGCAAGTTCCCATGCGTCATCACCATAGAGGACGGCGTGAGAAACGGAGGCCTCGGCTCGGCCGTCCTCGAGTGGATGGCCGACCATGGATACCACCCTCACATAGAGAGGATGGGGCTCCCCGACAAGTTCGTGGAGCATGGAAGCGTCGATGAGCTCCACAAGATTGCGGGCATCGACACCGACTCCATCGTCAGGGTATTGAGAGGTATCGGCTAACGCAAAACAACAAAACGGAAAAAAGAAGATCAGCTATGAAGATTGTCATTGCGGGCGCGCATGCCATCGGGCGCCATCTGGCACGCCTCCTCTCGCGCAACAAGGAAGATATAACGCTCATCGACGAGGACGCGGAACGCCTCGCACGAATCGGCTCGGACTACGACCTCCTCACCATGGAGGCCACCCCCAACAGCGTGAAAACCCTCAAGAATGCCGATGTGGGCGATGCAGACCTGTTCATCGCGGTAACTCTCGACCAGAGCCGCAACCTCAACTGCTGCATCCTGGCCAAGGCGCTGGGCGCGAAGAAAACCGTCGCAAAAATCAACAGCGACGAGTTCTCGGGCACCGAGATGCAGGAGTTTTTCGCCAAACTGGGCGTCGACTCGCTCATCTATCCTGAAGACCTGGCCGCCAAGGAGATAAACAATGGCTTGAAGATGTCGTGGGTCCGCCAGCGGTGGGATGTTCACGACGGCGCCCTCATCATGCTGGGCGTCAAGCTCAGGGAGACCTGCGAAATCCTGAACCAGCCCCTCAAGGACCTCTGCGGGCCTGAAGACCCCTATCATGTGGTGGCCATCAAGCGGGGAGGAGAGACCATTATCCCCGGCGGGAACGATGAGCTGAAGCTCTATGACTTGGCTTATTTCATGACGACAAGGCAATACATCCCCTACATTCGCAAGATTTCGGGCAAAGAACACTATGTGGATGTGAAGAATGTGATGATCATGGGCGGCGGAAACACCACCCTGCGGACGGTGGACACGATGCCCGAATACATGGACGCGAAAATCATAGAGCTCAGCCTGGAGCGCTGCGAACAGCTCAACGAACTGCTCGAAGGAGACCAGACGCTCGTCATCAACGGCGACGGGCGCAACATCGACTTGCTCAACGAGGAGGGAATCAAGAACACACAGGCCTTCGTGGCCCTGACCGGCAACGCCGAGACCAACATCCTCGCATGCCTCACGGCCAAGCGTCTGGGCGTCAGGAAGACCGTGGCCATGGTCGACAACCTCAACTATACGAGCATGGCGGAGAGCCTCGACATCGGCACGATCATCAACAAGCGCGTCATCGCGGCGGGCAAGATCTATCAGATGATGCTCGACGCCGATGTCCTGAATGTAACCTTTCTTACCAATGCCAACGCCGATGTGGCAGAGTTCATCCCCAAGGAAGGCTCCGGAATCACCAAGAAAGCCGTGAAGGATCTCGGGCTGCCGCAAGGAATGACCATCGGCGGACTGGTGAGAAACGGCGAGGGAATGCTCGTTTCGGGCAACACACAGATACAGGCCGGCGACTCGGTGATGGTTTTCTGCAGCGACATCAACATCAAGAAAGTGGAGAAACTGTTCATATGATCAACTGGAAGATTATCTACAAGGTTCTCGGCTCGTTGCTTTTCATCGAGGCCTCGCTGATGCTCTGGTGCCTGCTGATGGCCTTTTGCTATGAGGAGGACGACTTTCTGGCGTTTGCGATATCGCTCGTGGCAACGGTGTTCTTCGGCCTCATGCTCCGGCTGGTGGGCAGGGAGGCCGACAACAACCTGTCGCGCAAGGAGGCTTATCTCGTGGTTACACTCTCTTGGATCGTCTTCAGCTTCTTCGGAACGCTGCCTTTCCTGATCAGCGGATACATCACTGACTTCACCGACGCTTATTTCGAGACCATGTCGGGATTCACCACGACGGGAGCCACCATCATAGACAATGTGGAAGTCCTGCCCCACGGGTTGCTCTTCTGGCGGTCGCTGACCCAGTGGATAGGCGGCCTGGGTATCGTTTTCTTTACCATTGCGCTGCTCCCCTCGATGGTGGGAGGCTCGGTAAAAGTGTTTGCCGCCGAGGCCACAGGCCCCATCAAGGCGAAGCTGCACCCGCGTCTTTCGGTCAGTGCGAAGTGGATTTGGCTGGTATATCTGGTGCTCACCGTGGCGTGCGCAGGAAGCTACATGCTGTTCGGGATGGACTGGTTCGACAGCATCAACTATGCCATGACGACCACGGCGACGGGAGGCTTCTCCACCCACAACACCAGCACGGAGTTCTTCAATTCGCCCGCGCTGGAGTACACCTGCGCCTTTTTCTGCTTTCTTTCCGGCGTCAACTTCATGCTTCTCTATTTCTCCATAGCCAAGCTGAAGATAGGAAGGCTTTTCAAGAACGCCGAATTCAAGTTCTATCTACTGATCATACTGGGCTTCACGGCTTTCATCATGGCAGAGCTCATCACCCGCAACGGCTACAATATTGAGCATGCGTTTCGCAGCGGGGTATTCCAAGTGGTCTCGTTCATCACTACAACCGGACTCTTCAACGACGACGCGGCCCGATGGCCCCATGTAACCTGGGTGGTGCTGGCCGCCTGTATGTTCCTCGGCGGCTGCTCCGGTTCCACGGCCGGAGGTCTCAAGGCCGTGCGGGGAGTGATGCTCCTGAAGACCGTAAGAAACGAATTCCGCCAGATGCTGCACCCCAACGCCGTGCTGCCGATGAAGATTAACGGCACGAATGTATCCCAGCAGAAGCGGGTAACGCTGCTTGCCTACCTGACAACCTACCTTGCGCTGTCCCTCGTCATATCTTTTACGATGATCGCCATGGGCATCGACAACACCAATGCCATAACGATTACGCTGAGTTGCCTCGGTAATGTGGGACCCACACTCGGTCTGGAGATAGGCCCGACGATGTCGTGGAGCATGCTGCCTGCCGCCGCCAAGTGGATGTGCTCCGCCATGATGCTCATCGGAAGGTTGGAAATCTTCACCGTGCTCGTCATCTTCACGCCACAGTTCTGGAACAAGAATTAAAATCACAAACAACATACGACATGGAACCTATTAAATTCAAGGCTCTGCTGAAGCAGACAATCTGGGGCGGAGACAAGATCATCCCCTTCAAGCATCTCAACGAAAAGCTCGACAATGTGGGAGAGAGTTGGGAGATCTCAGGCGTTAAGGACAACGAGACCATCGTCAGCAACGGCCGCTACGAGGGACGAAACCTCAACTCGGTGGTGAGGGAATTGAAGGGCGACCTTGTCGGTATAGAGAACTACAAGCGGTTCGGCGACGAGTTTCCCCTGCTCATCAAGTTCATCGACGCCCGCAGCGACCTCTCCATACAGGTGCATCCCACTGACGAGATAGCCCGCAAACAGGGCAAGGAACGCGGCAAGACGGAGATGTGGTACATCATGGACTCCGACAAGGATGCCAAGCTCTACAGCGGGCTCAAGCAGCAAATCACCCCCGAACAGTACAAGACCATGGTGGAAAACGACACCATCTGCGACGCTCTCGCCCAGTATAAGGTCAAGGAAGGGGATGTATTCTTCCTCCCGGCAGGGCGCATCCACGCCATCGGCACAGGCTGCTTTCTCGCCGAGATACAGCAGACGAGCGATGTAACCTACCGCATCTACGACTACAAACGCAAGGACAAGGACGGCAACTACCGCCAGCTGCACACCAAGGAGGCAGCCGAGTGCATCAACTACAAGGTGGAGAAAGACTACCGCACGGAGTATCTTCCCGTCAAGAACCAAGGCGTAGCTCTCGTACAATGTCCCTACTTCACCACCTCGGTCTATGATCTCGACGAGCCGATGACCATCGACTACAGCGAGCTCGACAGCTTCGTCATCCTCATCGGCATGAGAGGAGAGGGCCGGATAACCGACAACGAGGGCAACGAAACCACGCTCAACGAGGGAGAGACGCTGCTCCTGCCGGCCACGACGCGCACCGTGAAGGTGGAAGGCAGCATCAAGTTTCTCGAGACCTATGTATAAGGGCGGCAGCCTCCGCTCGCTTCCTTGCGGTGAGGGAGCGGCAAGCCGCCCGACCATCCACCTCAATCCAGGCTTCAAAACATGGCAAACTTAGAAGTAAAAGGCCTGACTTTCAAGTATAAGAAGTCGCGCCACACCGTGTTCAGAGACTTCAGCCTGACGCTTTCTCCCGGCCATATCTACGGCCTTCTGGGAGCTAACGGCACGGGAAAGTCTACCCTCCTCTATCTTATGGCGGGCCTCCTGACCCCGCAACAGGGGCTCGCAAGCTATGGGGGAACGGACATCCGACTGCGGAAACCATCCACTTTGCGGGAGATTTTCATCGTTCCCGACGAGTTTGAGCTTCCCAATGTGTCGCTCAGACACTACATCCGGCTCAACCGCAAGTTCTATCCGCGCTTCAGCGAAGCCGATATGCAGACCTATCTGGCCGTCTTCGGCATGACGGCCGATGTGCAACTGGGCCAGCTCTCGTTAGGGCAGCGCAAGAAGATATTCATGAGCTTTGCCATGGCCACCCACACCCGGGTGCTCTTGATGGATGAACCTACCAACGGGCTCGACATCGTGAGCAAGGAACTGTTCCGCCGGTTCATCACACAGGGGCGGTCGGCCGACAGCATCTTCGTGGTCTCCACGCATCAGGTGAAGGACATCGAGACCGTCTTAGACCATATCCTGCTACTTGACGGAGGCCGCATCATCGCCGACACCGATGCCGAATCCATCCGCCATGAGGGGCATACAGACCTCGAGCAATTCTATAAAGACACGCTGAAAAGAAGGGAGGAAGAAGATGAAGAACCATGATTTTTTCCGCTACAAGCGGTTTGCCGGCTATCTGAAAAAGCTCTTCGTGGAGTCGTGGCGCGGCAATCTCGTGCGCACCGTGCTGCTCTTTGCCGCCATGCTGATTGCCGAACTCTGGAACGCCGCTACCATCTACCCCACCTATTACGATGACTCAGGGAGACTGCTGAGCGACTACAATATAGATTACGACCCCATCCTTCCTGCCCTGTGGCTATTCTTTGCCTTTCTGTTCCTCCTCGTGGGCTGTTTCATGAGCAGCCGTTTCCTGCACGACGGACAGCGCAAGAGCGGGCGCATCACGATGCTCACCACGCCCGTCTCCACCTTCGAGAACTGGCTGGCACGGTGGATTCTGCATGTGCCGGCGGTCATCGTCGTGTTCTTCGGCAGCCTCTATCTGGCCGACGCGCTGCGCGTGGCTATCTTCTCGCCCGTCTATCCCGATCTTCCCATCAGCCCCTTCACGATTACGGGACAGTTCCACCAGTTAGGAGAAGTAGGCCCGATGTTCATCCTCTACTTCCTCCTCACCTCCCTCTACCTGCTGGGGGGCGTGTTTTTTCCGCGCCGCGCCATCCTCGCCACAAGCATCCTGCTCTTCTTCGTGGGATGGCTTTATGTGTCCATAGGCATAGGAACCCATGCCTTCTTCGATGAGAAGCCGGGCTATGACTATTCACTGGGAAAGAATCTGATATTGGCCTACCTCTGCGTAGCCACCCTTTTCTGCTGGTGGCTGTCGTTCCGGAGGCTGAAAGAACTGGAAGTCATCGACCGATTATAATAGGAGAAATGGAATATGAAGAAAACTACTTGGCTGGCTCTGGCGATGTTTATCGTGAGCCCCGTCATCGTGATAGTCCTCTCGCAGGTGTGCACCAAGAGGGAGAGCAACGCCGTTAACCTGACCCTGAGCAAGCTCCTGCGGCTGCAACCGGTGCAGACGGTGGTGTTCAACGCCGACTCGGCGCTGCTCGACAGCGCCGGAATCATCCTGCGACTCACGATTACGGCGCAGGACACAGCCGTCGGCGACCGCATCTCCTACAGTCCCGAGATGTTTCAGGCCACACAGAAAGACGGGGTGCTGCACATCGGCCTCTCACCCGACGGCCGCAGGCTCATCAAGGAGGGGCACCTGTTTCTGAATGATGCCGACCTCAGCAGGGTAAATCCCGACACGATCTATCAGAACGACACGCTGCAAATTCGCCTTCACGCAGGCCCCGTACTGAGCCGGATCGTGGCCGGGAAGAATCAAAGTCTGGTCTTCGACGAAGCCCGTCTGCCCTCTCTGCGGCTGAAGACCCTACAGGATGTTGTCATTACCCACCGCTCCCGCATCGGCCATCTGCAGATGAATGGAGGTTCATCTGCCTGGGTAATCAGTTCGGAAGTCGACCGCTTCGACCTGAATCTGATAAATTCTGAAGTCTACGGCACGACTCTCCTCTTCGGCGAGGAATCCCACATCGGCACGCTCCGGCTGACGGGGGCAGGCTCGATAGATATACACAATGAGGACGACATCGACTGGATTCTGCTGGAGCCGACGCCTAAAAAAGGTGAAGGCATCGACATCACCTGCTATTCCGTCAAGAAACGGCGACAGTTGAAATAGCCCTTACGAAGGCCTCCACATCCCGCTGTATCTGCCGGAACTGGCCGGAAGCCATGCCTCCGGCGTTTTTCTTGAGCATGGCAGCCACATCCTCCAGACTGTTGGAGTAGCAGCTCAGCTCGTTGCGACGCTGCGTGGTGTGCACGCTCTGCCTGTCTATCTCCGCCTCACGCTCCCTCACGAGGCGCCCGCAGACGCTCTCCAGCATGGGCACGACCACCTTGTCAAAGAGATGATGCCCCTGTATATAGAGATAGGTGTTGTCGGCCGTAACGCCGAGACGCCTCAAATCGTCCTTCACCTGCTGATAGCTCTGGCGCGCATTGGGGTTCTCGCGCTGCAGCCACTTGATTTTCTGTCCCACCTTATGCCGCAGCCGCTGCAGGATCTCGTCCACCTGATGAAGCCTGAAGTTGCCCGTCTCGATGACGCGGAGGAAATTCGTGATCGTAAAGCGTCCGTAATTCGAGGTGCGATAATACCAGATGTTCCACACGAAGAGCGGATAAATGGCCTGCGAATACTGCCGCAGGAACTCCTCGAAGTCGAAGATGCGATGGTCGTTGAGCGTTACCGCGACGCAGACGGCATGCAGCGACGGCGCAAAACACTGCAGATTCTCGATGGAATAGGCATAGGTGTGGAACACATAGGGATTGGAAAGGATGCTTTGCGAGGTGGGCGTGGCTCCCTGGATGAGGTAGTCGTAGTCGGCATCGACACAGGCAATCATGTCGCGACCCACCTTTTCCCCGAGAAACTCCATCATCACGGCTTTCTTGCCCCGCTCCAGATGCCTGCTGCGGGTGGGCAGCATGATCTGGAAATACAGCTCGTCGGTCTCGAACTTATCCAAGACCGTGCGCCAGAAGAACACATCGTCGTAGCTCTCCACATAGGCAATGATCCTGTGGGGGGCATTCTTCGGACCCAGACTGTTGGCCGCCTCGAAGTATTGCGACGACAAACCCTCCCTCAACCGCTTGCTCATGGTTCCACCGTAATATCCGAGACCTCGGTTACCTTGTCCATCCAACCGTTCATGATCACGGCCGGACTATGGGTGGTAAGGATGATCTGTATGTTGGGGTTGAGCTCCAGGATGAGGTCGATAAGCTGCTGCTGCCAGTCGATGTGCAGGCTCACCTCGGGCTCGTCCATAAAGAGCACATAGTTCTGACTGTCTTCCACGAGCACCGTGAGCAGTATGGCCAGAATCTGCTTCTCGCCGCTGGAGAGCTGGTAGGGCACGAGCGTCTCCCCGATTTGCGAGAAACGGATTTCGTTTTCACTGCGCACGATCTTTTTTCCCGTATCCGCGAAGAGCTTGTCCATTATGTCCTGAAACTTCTTCTTCGGCTCGCTGATGCGTTGCGCCTCGGCAGCCGCCTCGGCTCCGCCGGCCTGCAGCGTCTGGATGATGCGGTTTCCGATGTTCACCTGATAGTCCAGATACTTGCGCTGAAGCTGGAAGAGCTGCCAGTCGAGCTCCGTGGCGAGGCTCAAGTCCATCTTGGTTACCGTGTCGGAGTTTATCAGCGGCCGATCGAAAGAGCGTATGATATCGTAGCGAATCCACTTGGCATCCTCCGGGCTCACCTTCAGCCGCACGCCCTTGAGCATGTGGCTGGAAAGCTCGCCACCGGCGGAAAGCCCCTTCACAACCTTGTTCAGGATGGTGCTCTTGCCCACTCCGTTCACGCCGCTGAGGATGTTTACCCTGCGGTCGAGGTCCCACACGATGTGCTTCACCCCGCTCCAGAGCGACTCTATCTCTATCTGCTCAATGTAATCTGCGTATTTCTGCATGATGATATGGCGATTTAATCTATCGCAAATATAATGATTTTTTCCGACACCCGTATACTTTCCGTCCCGAAATTGTGATTCCACCTGTCCAAACACGCCAACTCCGGCGACAAAAAGGACAGCAACCCGGCCACGGGGAAACGACCGTGAGGCGAGAGGCATGTGCCTTCTCCGCTTGCGGGAAGCCGTCGGGAGGCTGACAAAGTCGGCGATTTCGTACGACAAACCCGGCGATTTCGTCAGACGATTTCGGCGATTTTGTCAGACAGAATGCCGCTACCGTGAAAATCGGCCGCGGCAAGCCCTTGCGCATTTCGAATTTATTGCGTAACTTTACGCTCGTAAAAACAAGTACCGGAAGATGAACATAGAAAACGCACGGGCCACGCAGGCCCGCGACATAGCCCGCCTCATCATGGAGGCAATGAACCCTGAGTGCTGCCAATACTTCGCCGGCGAGCACCATACCCTGCAGGATTTTGAGAACCTGATGACACGGCTGGTGGAGCGGGACGACAGTCAATACAGCTACCGCAACACCCTCGTGGCCGTCAACGAACGGCAGAAGGTGATTGGCATCTGCGTGGCCTACGACGGCAGAGACCTCCACCGGTTGCGTAAGGCCTTCGTGGAAGGAGCCCGGGAGGCCTTCGACCGAGACTTCTCCGGCATGGACGACGAGACTCGGGAGGGAGAGTTCTACATCGACAGCCTTGCCGTGAGCGAGGCCTGTCGCCACCGGGGCATCGCCGCCAGACTGCTCGAGGCCACCATAGAGAAAGCCCGCAAATCGGGTGCCCATGCCGTGGGACTGCTCGTAGACCAAGGAAACCCGAAGGCGGAAGCCCTCTACCGTAGAATCGGATTCAGCTATCAGGGCGACGCCTCATGGGGCGGACACCCCATGAGGCACCTGCAAATAAGACTCTGACCATGCAAAACGAAGAAAACAAGGGATGCCTGGGCGGCATCGGAATCGTGCTCGGCTACCTCTGCATGCTGGGTACGACGCTGCTCACAGCCCTCTGGTGGGCGGAAGGCTTCATGGCCGCGCTCATCATGGGACTCCTGTTCTGGTTCTGGATACCGCTGCTCGTCGGAGCCGTCATCACCTTCATCTGCTCCGTGCGCCTCAAGACACGGCACCACAAGATACTCTTCGGACTGGGAATCCTCAACATCCTCTTCCTCGCGGCCTACCTGCTCTATCAGGCACCGCGGCAAGACTGCTCCGCCGACATCATGGCCGAGCACTACGAGCGCAACAAGGAGGGTCTGCGGGAACTGGAAGCCTACGCCCGGAAAGCCGTGGACAGAGGGGCGTATATTCACCTCGAGTTCGACGGCCGGCACATCCCCATCTTCCATGTAAAGACTCCCGACGACTCCCTCGGCTCCTATAACTGGGACGCCGACCAGCTGCAAGACTCCCTGCGGGCCGTGGCAGGTCTCACGGCCGACGAAATGCGGGGCTTGCGAGAGCGGCTCGCCGACCTCGACTGCATCTCCGTAGAGCTGCGTCAGGATGCTCCCGCCATCACCATCGGGTTTCGCCGAGTGGGACTGGGCATGTATTTCTTCCGCCTCTACGACAAGCCCCTGACAGCGCCGGAATGGCAGGAGGCGATGGACGACGAGGCCCTCGTGCCCTACAACCGCCGCGTGGTGTTCGAATACGGGGCGGGAGCCATCGGCTCGCTGGCCTTCCCCGGGAAGGACGACTATCTGCAAAGGCAGAAGAAAGGGCCCCGGAAGCATTGATCCGAAGCCCTTTCCCTTTTATCTCAATATCCCCTACAGACTCTTAGAGAGGCGTGGCGAGAATGAAGGTGCGCATGAGCCAATAGCTCAAGATGCCGGCAATATAGCCCACGAAAGCAATCCAACTGATGTGCTTCATATACCATCCGAAGGTGATTTTCTCCAGTCCCATGACCACGACACCCGCTGCCGAACCGATAATCAGTATCGAGCCGCCCACGCCGGCACAGTAAGCCAGCAGCTGCCAGAATATCCCGTCGACGGCCATATCTCCCATAGCGGCCACGGGATACATGCCCATACAGCCGGCCACAAGGGGCACATTGTCGACAATACTCGACAAGACGCCGATGATACCGGTAACAGCATAGTGGTTGCCGTTGAATGTCTCGTTGAGCCCTTGCCCCAAAGCGGTCAGCACACCGACCTCCTCCAGACAGGCCACGGCCATCAGGATGCCGAGGAAGAAGAGTATCGTGGCCATGTCGATGCGGCGAAGCAGGGTGGTAACACGCCTCTGCGTGCCTTCCCGCTCTGTCCCCCGGTGCAACCAGCGATAGAACACTTCCGTGGTCGTCCATAGCACTCCGAGCACCAACAGTATTCCCACGAACGGAGGCAGATGGGTGATGCTCTTGAAGACGGGCACGAACATCAGTCCGCCTACGCCCAGAAAGAATATCGCCTTGCGCTGCCTGCTCGTGAAGTCAAGCACCTCGTAGTCTGACTTCAGATGCAGCTCCTCGCCCGTCTCAAGCTCTCCCTTGAGCATAAACTGCAGCACGAGGACCGGAACCACCATCGAAACGACTGAAGGAATAAGAATCTCGGAAATGACACCGGCTGCCGTTATCACACCCTTGTTCCACAGCATGATGGTGGTAACATCGCCGATAGGAGAAAAGGCACCGCCCGAATTGGCGGCGATGATCACCAGCGAGGCATAGATGATGCGGTTTTTATGCTCGTGGACGAGCTTGCGCAGGATCATAATCATCACGATACTGGTGGTGAGATTGTCGAGAATGGCGCTGAGAATGAATGTCAGGAACGCTATCCTCCACAGCAGGCTGCGCTTGCTCTTGGTCTTCATCACATCGCGAACCCAGTTGAATCCGCCGTTCTGATCTACTATCTCGACAATCGTCATGGCACCCATCAGGAAGAAAAGCGTCGTAGAGGTGCTGCCCAGATGATGCTCTATGGCCGCCGACACCTGATTGATAAGCTCCTGGCCGGTGAATCCCGTGATGTAACTTGACGGGTTGAGCATGAACAATGTCCAGCAGAAAACAAACATCAAAAGGGCCACGGCCGCCTTGTTCACTTTCGTAACGCTCTCCAATGCGATGAAAAGATAGCCGATCACGAATACTACTACAATTGCGATAGTTAAGGAACTCATAGATTTATAGTTATTTAATCGATTCTCATTTGCGCTTGCAAAGTTAGTAAAAATCTCAAAATTTATGCCATCTTTCCTGCAAAATATAAATTAATTTTGTATCTTTGCAATATGAAGCCACAAGAGACAGGACACGGAAAATGGACTGAAAATGTCATCATTGCTGATGCTGACTATGTGGATCGGGTAGCTTTTGACCTCACCGTGAACTTTGAAAGAATGATCGGCCGCAAGATTCCCCGGGCCGACATGGGGCAGTGGGCTGTCTGCGTAGCCCTCGACGGAGGACTTCGGGAGGGCACCCATCAGACCCAGTTGGTGCTGATTCACGACAAGAAGCGCACCGGAATGGAGAACTTTGTCCCCTCTGGGTTCGATAAGGAACTGAACGGGCAGGCCTTCAGAGACGCCCGTCTGGGCGAGTTTCTCATCTCCTCCTATCCCGTGGAAGAACTTACCGGGAAAGACGAGTTCATGCTCGAGGTGTTCAAAGCCGTGCTCGCACAGAAAGAAGTGAAGCGTATCATGGTGGTTCCGAACGCCGAAGAAGGCAGCCTCTACGATGAGATTCGCTCGTTGCTGCATGCTCTTGACGACGAGGAGAAGCACATCACCGTCTTCACCATGCAGCCCCTGCAGGGCGGAAGATTCCGTCAGGAACTGCTGGGATACTCCCTGATGAGTGCCTTGGGAATCAAGTCGAATGAAATCAAATAGCAAGAAAGATATGAGCAGAATACTAATGATTGGCGCCGGTGGCGTTGCCACGGTGGCCGCATACAAGATCGCGCAGAACCAGGATGTGTTTACCGAGTTCATGATTGCCTCCCGCCGCAAGGCCAAATGCGACAGACTGGTGGACGCCATCCATGCCAAAGGCTACAAGATGGACATCAAGACCGCCGAGGTGGACGCTGACGATGTGGAGCAACTCAAGGTTTTGTTCTCCGAATACAAGCCTGACCTCGTGTTAAACCTTGCCCTTCCCTATCAGGATCTTACCATTATGGACGCCTGTCTGGCGTGCGGATGCAACTATCTCGACACTGCCAACTACGAGCCTAAGGACGAGGCGCACTTCGAATACTCATGGCAGTGGGCCTACAAGGCCCGCTTTGAGCAGGCCGGACTTACCGCCATACTCGGCTGCGGGTTTGATCCGGGCGTGTCGGGCATCTTCACCGCCTATGCCGCCAAGCACCATTTCGACGAGATACAGTATCTCGACATCGTGGACTGCAATGCCGGAAACCATCATAAAGCTTTCGCCACGAACTTCAATCCGGAAATAAACATCCGCGAGATTACGCAGAAAGGGCTCTATTATGAGGACGGCAAGTGGATGGAAACCGAGCCTCTGGAAATACACAAAGCCCTCACCTATCCCAACATCGGGCCCCGCGAAAGCTACCTGATGCACCACGAGGAGCTCGAAAGCCTCGTGAAAAACTACCCAACCATCAGGCGCGGCCGTTTCTGGATGACCTTCGGACAGCAGTATCTGACCTATCTCGACTGCATCCAGAACCTCGGCATAAGCCGCATTGACGAGATAACCTACGAGGCGCCACTGGCAGAAGACCCGTCGAAGACCGTCAAGGTAAACATCGTTCCCCTGCAATTCCTCAAGGCCGTGCTGCCCAACCCGCAGGACCTGGGTGAGAACTACGACGGCGAGACCAGCATCGGCTGCCGCATCCGGGGACTGAAAGACGGCAGGGAACACACCTATTATATATATAACAACTGCAAACACCAGGAAGCCTACGAGGAAACCGGCATGCAGGGAGTAAGCTATACCACGGGCGTACCGGCCATGATTGGGGCCATGATGTTCTGCAAGGGCATCTGGAAGAAGCCCGGAGTATGGAATGTAGAGGAGTTTGATCCCGATCCTTTCATGGAACAGCTCAACAGGCAGGGACTGCCCTGGCACGAAGTATTCGACGGGGACATCGAACTATAGGAAACATTAAAAGCAAACAGATAAATGGCAAAGAAAGAAGAAAGTGCTGCCACACAGCAGAACAGCCAGGAGGGCAAGCTCAAAGCCCTGCAGGCAGCCATGTCGAAGATAGAGAAAGACTTCGGAAAAGGCTCTATCATGCGCATGGGCGACGAGCAAGTTGAGAATGTAGAGGTCATCCCCACAGGCAGCATTGCCTTGGACGAAGCCCTCGGGGTGGGCGGTTATCCCCGGGGTCGCATCATCGAAATCTACGGCCCGGAGTCGTCCGGCAAGACCACGCTTGCCATCCATGCCATCGCCGAAGCCCAGAAGCTGGGGGGCATCGCGGCGTTCATCGACGCCGAGCATGCCTTCGACCGCTTCTATGCCGCCAAGCTCGGGGTGGATGTAGACAACCTCTGGATAGCACAGCCGGACAACGGCGAGCAGGCTCTTGAGATTGCCGACCAGCTCATCCGGTCGAGTGCCATCGACATCGTGGTCATCGATTCCGTGGCCGCCCTTACCCCGAAGGCGGAGATAGAGGGAGACATGGGCGACAACAAGGTGGGACTTCAGGCCCGCCTGATGAGCCAGGCGCTCCGCAAGTTGACCGCCACCATCTCCAAGACCAATACCACCTGCATCTTTATCAACCAGCTGCGCGAGAAGATCGGGGTGATGTTCGGCAGCCCGGAGACCACCACCGGCGGCAACGCCCTAAAGTTCTATGCCTCCGTCAGGCTGGATATCCGCCGCATTACGAGCATCAAGGACGGGGACCAAGTGCTCGGAAATCAGGTGCGGGTGAAAGTAGTTAAGAACAAGGTGGCGCCTCCTTTCCGCAAGGCTGAGTTTGAAATCACCTTCGGAGAGGGAATCAACCGCCTCGGCGAGATCGTAGACCTCGGTGTCGAGAACGACATCATCAAGAAGAGCGGAAGCTGGTTCTCCTATGGGGAGACCAAGCTCGCCCAGGGTCGCGAAGGCACGAAGGAGCTCTTGCGGGACAATCCGGAGCTCTGCGATGAAATCGAAGCAAAGATTAAACAGGCTCTTGCGGACAAGAAAGAATAAGCCGCAAATAAAAGGAAAGCCGTCAGCATACCCATCGCTAACGGCTTTTTTTGTACCCGAAAGGGATGTCGGGACACGACGGGAGACACCGCCCCCTTGATGAAAGGCCGTCAGCAACCTGACGAAATCGGCGAGATAGTCCGACGAAATCGGCGAAATCGCTTGACAAAATAGGCGATTTCGTCAAGCCTTGGGCGGCATTCAGGATTGTCGGGGGCGACAAGGAAGTTTTCCGGAGACGACAAGGAAGTTTTCCGGAGACGGCAAGGAAGTTTTCCGGAGACGGCAAAGTCCCCCGGCGGCCGCCACCTCCCATGCAAGTTCCGATGGTTTTCGAGAATATTTCCAACGGCCTTCCTCCCTGCATCGGAAGGCCTTAGTAGCTGTGGGTAATCGTGGTCCAGGATGTGTCGAACGAGAGCGTGAAGGTTACATCGCCGCCTCCACCTCCCTGGTCTCCGCTCGGAGTACCCCCGAAAAAGCTACCGCTATACTGCGTGATGACATTGCGCTTGATGGGAACAGCCGTGAAGACATGCTCCACAACGGTCTCATTGTCGGCATTGAGGGCAGTTACCGTAATCTTGAGCTGATCCTCCGCGGCGTGAGGAAAGGTGAAAACCTCGAACCGGCTGCCCGCGCCGTGCATATCGGCGGCCACCTCACGATACTCCGTCTGCCGCGAGTTCACGCACCCGAAGCCCGAGAGAGGGTTGAAGGTGGAACTCCCGCCCGTGTAATAAAACTTCATTCTCGTAACGCTCCGGGGGATGGCATCGCCGACGACAAGGCGAAACTCCGACACCGCCCGCTTGAGCTCAAACTCGTAGGAGCCGCCCTCGGCCACCTGAATGTCCTTTACGCAATAGAAAGTATCCGACACTTTGTTGTCCTTGAACTTCACCTTGTCCCACGCCTCGAAGGCAGGAACGCCCAGTCCGCTATGTGCAAGCACGATGACCCTGTAGCTACCGGCAGGAAGCGAGGTCGTCAGCGTGCCGAATCCCGGGTCTGCAGACTGCTGGTGTCTGGCATCATAGACCGTGCCGTCGGCCTGGTAGATGGCAAAGCTGATCCGTGTGCAGGCGGCGGTGAGGCCACCCTCCGACCCTGAAGCCTTGGCCTCGCCATCGAACGGGACCTGCGTGAGATTTGCAATCGAGAACCTCACCTTGACGCCGCCTTTCACCTCCGGCCGGTCTCCCGGCTCCCCAAGGTTCACTTTCTCACAGGACACCAACAACAGGCTCGTCAGCATCAACAGGCTGAAAAGTATAGAGGTCTTTCTCTTCATCCTGATGTCTTATTTCAGAGGGATGGCCTTTTCGGTCTTGCCTTCCGTGTTCTTAAAGTCCAGGTCAAGGAGCCTGGCAATGGTGAAAGCCACCTGCTTGTTGTAGAGCTGTTCTCCGCCGCTGACCTCTCCTTTGGGGTTTACCCCATTGCCAAAGGCCAGAAACCATGTCTCGTCCGACCCCGGCAGCTTGTTGTCGTGATGCTCCCACTTCTCGCGGCCCCTTCCGTGGTCTACGGTAACGATGAATGTGGTCTTGTCGCAATAGAAGGGGTCGCTCTGGCAATAGTCCCAGAGACCTTTGAGAAAGAGGTCGAAGCGCTGGGCCGAATCCAGATAGCTGCCGTAGTGGCCTTGGTGGGCGAAATCGTCGGTCTCTCCGAACCCCACGAAGGTGAGCTTGGGGTGTACGGATTTCATGCATTCCAAGGCATAGCGATAGGTGAACGCGTCATAACGGACGGTTCCCCAGATGTTCGGAATTTCCTGCTCGATGAGGTCGTAGCATTCTTCCGCCCGGGTTTTCTCTGGGTTTTTCGATAGATCCCACCCCGCGTTTACGGGAATTCCGCTACGCTGCATGTTGAAGATCTCGTGAAACCGTTCCCAACTTCCAAAGCAATACACCGAGTTGTGATAACGAGCATCGCGGTTGGCAGCCTCGAAAACCGTAACATTCGGGTTGGGGAAGGCATCGTTACTGTATACACGCGCGTCGTCGGGATAGCCCGCCAGGGTCTCGTTATACCCCGGATACGAGAAGTGCATGCCATTGGCCACATTCATCTTGCTTCCCTTCGTGCGGTTGCCGCAGATGATGCCGTGCCCCACCACATAGTTCCAGACAGAAGGAAGCAGCACCGCACGCCGCGCTTCGGGGGTCGCACGCCAGAACCTTTCGTTGTTCGCCTTGATGTCAAAGACGAAATCCTTGTTGTTGAGCAATGCCGAGTCGGCACCCATGAAGACATCTTGCCAACGGAGTCCGTCGACCATGATCACCACTACCCGGTTCTCGCCCCCCTTCTTCGCCATAACAGGCAGGCAAAGGGCAATCAATAAGAATGCTAATAAGTACTTTTTCATATCGTATTAAAGATTATAAATGGTATGCTGATTATTTTCTGAGCAGCTTACGGGCGTATTCGATGAGGGTGTCCTCGCCTCGCCGGAAGTCTTCTTGGGCGAGGTCGACCTTGTAGTCGGGGTCGATTCCGAATTCGGTGCTCTGCCGCTGCCGGTCGTACATCGGGCATGCGGAGAAGCGAATGCTCCAGCCGTTCGGCAGTTCACTTGAGAACGGCATGCCTGCCCCGCCGCCGGTCTTATCGCCCACGACCTTCACCTGTGGGCAGCATTTCATGTATTTCACAAACTCATTGGCAGCACTGTAGACCGAGCGATTGGTGAGCACCACCACCCGCTTCTGCCATCTCACCCCTTTGGAGGGTTTGAGAATCTGCTCCCTCATTGCCGAGAAATCACCGTGTCCCTTTCCCGTTTTATGCTGCATATAGCCCACGAGAATCTCCTCGTTGGTAAACCTTGCCGCCAGTTTCTCCGCACTGGAGATCATGCCGCCCGTATTATTACGGAGGTCGATAATGAGGCCGTTGCAAGGCGCAAGATAGAGGAGTATCTCGTCCAGATTGCCGCTCCCGATGGCATTCACAAAGGTTTCGCAGCGCAGATAGCCCGTATTGTCGTCGAGCACACGATATTTCATCCCCGACGCAATGCGGTAATCCGTACCGATATACTTGTTGAAAAGCGTGTCGGAGAAGTTGCTCGGATAGTCTTCATGCCATCTCCAGTTGCGCGCCACATCAAAACTTGAGTAGATGTTCACATGCCCGTCCCTGAGCTCGGACAGCATATTGCACAACACTTCGAAGAGTTGCGAGTCCGTCATACCGGCATTCATCATCTTGGAATACCGCCGGTAGACCTCCGCCCAGTCCAGTCCATACTCCTTGGCCTTATAGTCGAGGAAGCAATAACGCTGGTCGATAATGGTCCAGAGAGCCTCGAAGTTGCCCTGGGGAGTGTCGGCATGGTTCTCCTCGTCTACACATCCCGCAAGGCCCAGCAACATCGGGAGCAACATGAGGTATAAAAGACTTTTCTTCATGGCCGCATCTTGATGAGTTGGAATCGTTTGGTTACGCCGACGACGAGGCTGTTGGTATAGACATGGCTACGCAGACCGTTCACCTTAGCCTGCTGGAAGTCGCCCAGATAGCCCACCCGGAAGGTGGTGCCCCAAAGCGTAAAGTCGAAAGTGAGCAGCTGCCGCAACGACGGTGCATTGCCCATCCAAGTGGGAACGACATTATGGTCGTAGTTGCCTTGCGAGAATATCTCGTAATACGACTGGCCGTAGTTAGGTGAAAACATCACTCCCAGCAGAGGCACACTCAGTTCATAGCGCAAGGTGTGAGGGCTGTTTTTGATATGAAACCTGTAAGCGGCTTCTATCACCGGGGTGATGTTAAGGTATAGACGGGCCTGCGCGGGGTTGTTGGAGTTACGAGTGTTATAGATGAACCCAAGGTTTGCGTCTATGTTTCCTCCCACTCCAAGGGTCAGCCTGTCGGCTTCCAGCGACAGCACCCTATAGTGCCAGCCATACTGGAAGTTGTACATGCCCGCCATCTCGCTGCCATTGCCCGCCCTGTTGTCGGCATATGCCACATTTCCCTGATGGATGATTTCGCGATAAAGGCGTTTCCCCTCGTGCTCGCGAAGGGTATGCGAGATATAGCGAAGCTCCGTTCCGTTATACTTCTCAGGAGAAAGATAAGTGTCAAGAATATTCGTAGCTCCCACTCCCAGAAGCTTGGAATTGGTGATGATCCGGCCCTCCTGCGCCACGGCGGACACCGTCATCAGCACAAGAGCTGCCAGAATACAGACATATCTCTTATTGTTCTTCATCTTCGGGGAATAAGCTTAATTGTCCCGTCATCTCATCTATGATCTGCTGCCGGCTCTTCCCGGCGTCAGGATCGAGGTTTTCCTCCGCGTCATCAGCCGGATCCTCTTCCTCCGGAGACGCCTCCGGCTCGGGGAAACGAAGAGGCTCAAGCTCTTCCACGGACTTCACTTCCCATTGGGCGAGCCGCTTGCCGTGAGCCTTCACGCTCTTCAGGGCGATGAACTCATCGGCATCTATCTCCAAATCGGGCCGCCCGCTGTCTGCCCCTCCGAAGTGGACAAGGAGCCTCGGATAGGCCTGATCCGTAAGCAGAATCGGCCTGCTGTCCGGATTCTCGCCAAGATAGTTCTGGGGCTTACGCGCATATTCCATACAGAATCGCTTCACATACACACGGTTCTGGTTGTCGGCATCGCGCAAGACGGCCGTCCATATCTTATGTTCATCCCACTTCTCAAGAATCCTGATATCGCCCTCATAGTGGTTGTTCGGGTCGAAATTGGTGAAGTAGAACTCTCCGCCGGCGAGTACTACGAGGATGTGTTCTCCGTCGTTGAACTCTCCGAGGAAACGGCCATGCTCCTCATAGTTGATGCGGCGCACATCAGGATCGAACCAAACCTTGCGTCCCCCGAGGGTGGAATGGCCGTGGCTCTTCAGCGAGATGCGGTGCACGGGCTTCTTAGAGAGGATGTTTCCCTTGGAGGCACGCCCCTTGATCATCACCTCCGAGAAGTCTTTCTCGATAAAGATGTTCTGTTTCTTCTTCGCGGCATCTGCCTCCAGCGTAACCTTGATGACCTCGGCCTCGCCGTTGGGATTGGCCGTCAAGTACATGACCTTCGACCCATCCCTGCCCTGCGTGAGGTCATACTCGCGGTCGCGGATAAGCGTGGGCACATTGAATCGCTTGATATAGTAAAAGCCCTTGCGGCCATCGCGGTACACGGCATTGTATATCGTGCGCTTGTCGTTGCGCTTGAAAACCTGAGCCCAGATGACTCCCTTGCCCACAAAAAGCTTCTCGGCCACCTTCACCACCTTGTATTTCCCATCCCGATAAAAGAGGATGATGTCATCAATATCCGAACAGTTGCATACGAATTCGTCCTTCTTCAGGCCTGTTCCGATGAATCCTTCCTGTCGGTTGATATAGAGTTTCTCGTTGGCCTCGACCACTTTCGTAACCTCAATGGTATCGAAACTGCGAATCTCCGTCTTGCGCAAGTGGTCTCCGCCGTATTTCTGCTTCAGGTATTTAAACCAGTCGATGGTAACCTTCACCATCTGCCCGAGATCCTTATCGATGTCGGCGATTTCCGCCTTTATCTTCGCAAGCAACTCGTCGGCCTTGTCTTTGTTGAACTTCAGGATGCGCTGCATCTTTATTTCAAGCAACTTCAGGATATCGTCGCGCGTTATCTCGCGGATAAAGTCTTTCTTGAAAGGCTCCAGTTTTGTGTCGATAAACTCCACCACGGCATCCTGATTGGGGGCGGTCTCGAACTTCTTTTCCTTATAGATACGCTCCTCTATGAAGATGCGCTCCAGCGAATTGTAGAAGAGCTGCTCCTCTAATTCCCCCTTGCGGATAAGGAGCTCCTTGCGCAGCAGCCCCATCGTGCGGTCGGTGCTGTGGCGGAGCACATCTGAGACGGCAAGGAACTGCGGCTTGTTATCTTCTATCACGCAGCAGTTGGGCGAGATGTTGGTCTCGCAGTCGGTAAAGGCATAGAGCGCGTCCATCGTCTTGTCGCTCGACACGCCGGGAGCCAGATGGAGCTGGATTTCCACCTCCGAGGCCGTCATGTCTTCCACCTTGCGAATCTTCAGCTTGCCTTTCTCCACTGCCTTCGTGATGCTTTCCTGTAACGAGATGGCCGTTTTGCCGAACGGGATCTCGCGGATGACGAGCGTCTTGGAGTCTAATTTCTCAATCTTTGCACGCACCTTGAGCACGCCGCCACGCTGTCCGTCGTTGTACTTCGAGACATCAATCGCGCCTCCCGTGGGGAAATCGGGGTAAAGCTGGAACCTCTCACCTTTAAGATAACTGATGGCGGCATCGCAAATCTCGTTCATGTTATGCGGCAGTATCTTACTGCTCAGCCCCACGGCGATGCCCTCCGCACCCTGCGCAAGCAACAGGGGGAACTTCACCGGGAGCGTAATGGGCTCCTTGTTTCGTCCGTCGTAGGAGAGCTGCCACTCCGTGGTCTTGGGGTTGAATACCGTCTCCAATGCAAACTTCGACAGCCTTGCCTCGATGTATCGGGGAGCGGCCGCACGGTCGCCGGTCAGGATATTGCCCCAGTTACCCTGCGTGTCTACGAGCAGATCCTTCTGTCCCATCTGCACCAGGGCGTCTCCGATGGAAGCGTCTCCATGCGGATGGAACTGCATGGTGTGGCCCACGATGTTGGCCACCTTATTATATCGACCGTCGTCCATACGCTTCATGGAGTGCAGGATGCGGCGTTGCACGGGCTTCAGACCGTCCTCTATGTGGGGCACCGCCCGCTCCAGGATGACATAACTGGCATAGTCGAGGAACCAGTTCTTGTACATTCCGCTCAGATGATGCACCGCCGAGGCATCAAACCGATCGGCAGGCCTGTAGTCGGAATGCTGGTCTACCTCCAGTTCCTCTTCTTGCGTATTGTCGTCAAAAGTCTTCTCGTCGTCCATATATGAAGTAGGTTTGTCGGGCAAAGATAAGCATTTTTTCACAGAATGGCAAGAAAACCCGACAAGAATCCATAAAAATAGGTAGCCCACAAGGTCTACGCAGGAGATCTTTAAAGAATCCGCCCCGGGTAGAGATATCGTTCTGGGCACTTGTTTCTGTTATTGAAATGCCGAGTTTCGGCTGCAGAGACTGATCCGGAAAGCCGTCGACATAATTCCGAGAGACCGCTAAAAGGGGCATAAGAGCTACCCGGAGCAGGGAGAGAAAACGAAAAGGGCCGGCCATTCTCTTGACGACGGCCGGTCCTCTATGGCACAATTGTACTTACCAGTTTGGGTTCTGACCAAGTTTTTTGTTCAGCGTAAGTTCCTGCGTAGGTATGGGAAGCAACCAACGGCGGTCTTTGTCAGACCACTTACGGCCGGCATCATCGAGCGACTTGGAAGCCTTATATTGATATAGGTACTTTGCTCCTTGATAGTCGATGGTAGGCCGCGCATTCTCACCTGTAAATGTATTGGCGGGATACTGGCTTATGACCGTAGGCGTAATCTTTATTCCGAACATGGTTTTGGGATTCTCCATCACCCTCATTCCGTTCCAGCGCTTCAGGTCGTCCATGCGAAAACCCTCGGCTATGAGCTCAATGCGGCGTTCACGGCGAATCTCATAGAGGAGGTTGGAGAGCGTATATCCATAGTCTATAGGCCGTGCGTCGGCAACGGGAGAAGTGGTAAGGTGGACCATCTCCACACGGTCGCGCAGCTTGTTGACCGTCTTGTCGAGCACCTCTTGCGTGCAAGTGCCAAGTTCGGCGTTGGCTTCGGCATTAATCAGAAGAACTTCCGCATAACGATAGACAAACCAGTCGTAGGTGGAGTTGTTTGCCTCCTGCTGTGTGGTGTTGGCCGCATGGAACTTCGCGCACTGGTAGCCGGTAACGCCCTTGCTGGATCCCACGGCGTTGGCCAGTTCATTCTGTATCCTTTCCCCATTGCGCACATAATAAGGGCGATGGTTGTTATCTATAATCTGATACATACGAGGGTCGCGATCGGCAAGCTCCGCGTCCATATCCTCGTCGCCATGATAGCCAGAGCCAGTATTATAGATGGGTGTCCCATCCTTCATCAAGAACGACTCCGCGAAATCTTTGCTCAAACCGAGCCCATGCTCCTGCACCTGCCGACCCAGCTGATGCGTAAGGACATTGGCCTTGTAGAAGCGTGCCAAGATACATTCCTTGTTCGAAGAAAGATCTTCCTGCGTGAAGAGATTGGAATAATAGAGAGGATAACCGGCGTAGGCAAGTTGGTCGCAACCGCTGTCCTCTCCCTTCACGATATCATAGTTACCGGAGCTGATGATGGTATTGGTCAGCGTCACGGCCTTCTCAAGCAGGGTCTGGGAGGTCAGGCTGCCCGTCCCGGCCTCATGATGATACTTCTTATAGGTGCCGAAGTAAAGGCATATCCGAGCCAACTGTGTCCGTGCTGCATCCTTGTTCAGGCGGCCGCTCTCCGCCAGCGACTTTTCCGGCAGGTGCTCGATGGCATACTCGAAGTCCTCAATCACATGCCCCAAGACCTCGTCCTTGTTATCACGAACCTTGTACAGTTCTTCCCGATCGGTAGTCTGGAGGTCCTTGTCATACCATGGCACATCGCCATAAGCTTTGATGAGGTCAAAATAAACCAGGCCTCTGAAGAACCTTACTTCTGCTACATACCGGTTGATTTCCGCCTCCGATCCCGTTGCGCGGCTATAACGCTTGAGGAAATAGTTACAGCTCCGCACATCTCCCCAATACCATTTGTTATAGGATGTAACGGCAGGCGTTGCGCCCGGAGCCTCTTCCGGAATCGTAAGTTCATTGAAAAGATAGGAGCTGTAATTGGTGGTAACGAAGTTATCACTCTCTCCGTCGAGGCTGGGATTCGGACTGCTTAGCAAGCCATACAGCCCGTTTGCATAGAGTTTCAGGTCGTTTGGCGTGTTCCAATAGGTTTCATCCGTGAAGGAATCCATAGGAGCCAGGTCGGTATAGTCCTTGCAAGCCCAGAGCGTCCCTGCCATAAGGAACAAATAAATATAATGTTTGAATTTCATAGGAAATATCTTTTTAGAAGTTGTCAGAATGTCAGATTAAGACCAATAGCAATCTTCTTGTTGATCGGATAGGTCATAGTTCCCAGAGTTTCAGGATCGAAACCGTCCATAAGGTCGGTTATCGTAAAGAGGTTCTCACCCTCGACATAGAGTCGCAGACGGCTGATGCCCCACTTGCCAGTTATCTTTTTGGGCAGTGTATAGCCAAGAGTGATGTTCTTCAGGCGGCAATAACTTGCATCTTGCAGATAGCGCGTGGATGTCTGCCGGTTGCCTTCGTTCGCCCATCCCAGCCGCGGGAAGTAGGCGCCGGGATTGTCTTCCGTCCAGTAATCAAGGTTATTGGTCAACGGCGTTTCCCACTCATCGGTGAATCCCCAGAAGGCAGGACCGCCCAACATGTAGTCTCGCTTGCCGACACCTTGCAGGAAGACATTGAGGTCGAAGCCCTTGTATTCTGCACCCAGCGTAACGCCGAAGGCAAAGCGCGGCGTATCGTTGCCGATAATCTTGCGGTCGCCGGGCTTGCTTAAAGTATTGTCTCCGATGTTGATTTTATCGTTGCCGTCAAGATCCTCATACCTCACATCGCCTGCCGTCCAGTGTCCCCCGTAGAGATAAGACTGGTCGATGGTCTGAGCCTCGGCGTCTGTCTGGAACAGTCCATTTGACACATAGCCCCATATCTCACCGATTTTCCGCCCTACATAGTATTGGGAAATCAACCCCGTAGGGTTGCTGTATTTGGTAATGGTAGACTGATAATCGGAAAGAACACCCCTCGCATGATAGGAAAGGCCATTGGCAAGCCGGTCGTTCCATTCCAAGGAGAGCTCCCATCCCACGGTTTTCAGATTAGCGGCATTCTCTAATGGCACCTTCGTTCCAAGCACGGAGGGAAGCACTTCGCCCGAAGTCAGCATGTCTTTCGTATCCCGACGGTACCAGTCAAACGACATATTCAACCGGCTTCTCAGGAAAGAAGCGTCGAAACCGAAGTCTATCTGGTGCACGCTTTCCCATGTGAAAGACGGGCTCACGAGGCCCGGCACCGTGATGGCCACCGGCAACGAGCCGCCCAGAAGTGCGTTATAGCGGGTGTTGATACCATAGGTAGCGAGATAGGGGAAGTTGCTCGTTACGGCCTGATTGCCCAACGATCCATAGGAGGCGCGTATCTTCATGTTGTCCCACCAACTTTTCAAGGGACTCCAGAAGCTTTCCTCCGAGATTCTCCATGCCGCTGAAGCGGAAGGGAAGAAATCGTAGCGCTCGCCTTTCTTGAACTTAGAAGACCCGTCATACCGGCCGTCTAACTCGAAAAGATACCTGTCTTTAAAGTTATAGTTGATGCGGGCAAAGACACCATTCACCGCCCACTGGCTCTCATTGCCATCGGTAAGGATGTCGCCCGTAGCCTGGTTTATGGCGGGATTTTCCGGATTAATAAGATTCTTCCTGCCCACATAGTGATAGGCCGTATGCTCTTTCTCCTGGTTGTAGCCTACCATAACCTTGAAGTTATGACTTTTCCGCGCGAGAGAGAATGAATATTCCGCAAACGCGTTGAACGACTGATAATAATTATCCTGATTAGTCAAGGTTACGCTGCTGGGGTTCGTCCAGGGATAGAAGTTCTCCGTTCCGGGCACCGCCGTATAGTCATAGAAGTTCCTGACATGCTGCTTGGAATGAGCTCCGAAATGATTCCAGGTATAATCCGCATTGACCACGAGGCCCTCGATGGGAGTAAGCCTCACGGCAGCGGTCATCCAAAGGTCGTTCTGCTTATAGCGCGCATTGCCACCCTGAGCCTGCAACGCCACAGGATTGGTAAAGCTACCCTGCCCGGCATAGTGCCCGTCGGGGTGCTTCACCGGCATGAGAGGACTCAAGTCGGCCTTCATCATGCCGCTGTAGGCAGAGATGCCGGAATAAGCAGTGGCGTTCATGGGAGTCGTGCCGCCCGTAGGATGGAGCTCCGTGGTGTAAGTATTGGTAATCTTGGCAGAGACATTCAGCCATTTAGCGACATCCGTAGCGATGTTGATGTTGGCATTATACTTCTTATAGGAGTCGTCCGCGGCTCTCAGGATGCCCCCTTGGCTGTTGGCGGCAAGCGAGGCGTAGTAGGTGGTGCGTTCGTTGCCTCCGCTCACGCTCGCATTATAAATCTGCGAGAACGAGGTCTTGTAAAGTTCGTTCCACCAGTCTGTATTGCCGCAGTAGCCATACTTGAACGAGCTATAGGCCGGATCGAAGAACACGGGGGAGTCATAGGTGCCGTCCATGTAAGCCTTTGCGTGGTCATATACCAGTTGATTAAAGTAATGACCGCTGCCGCCGCTGTTCTGGTAGGCCTTGTCTATCATGGTAAGGTAATCGATAGAACCCACATTATGAGCCTCCACCGCCGGCCGCTGCCAATATCCCGTGGCATTGAAGCTGACCACCGGCCTCGTATTGTTCCTGCCTTTCTTCGTCGTGATGAGAATCACGCCGTAGGCAGCCCTTGCTCCATAGATGGCTGCCGAGGCCGCGTCCTTCAGCACGGAGATGGACTCTATGTCGTCAGGATTCACGAGATTTGCGTCCATCTGCACATTATCCACCAAGATCAACGGACTGCCGCCATTGAGGGAGGTGGTTCCCCGGATGTTGAATTTAGACCCCGCGCCGGGTGCCCCACCCGATGACATCGTAATGTTCAGGTTAGGTATGACGCCTTGAAGTCCCTGCCCGATATCACTGATAGGGCGGTTCTCCAAGACCTCGCCGCCGACTTGCGCCACCGCACCAGTAAGGTTTGCCTTCCTCTGTGTGCCGTAACCGACCACGACGACCTCCTGCAATGACTCGCTGTTTTCTTCCAAAACCACCGACATGCGGGCAGATGCCTTCACTTCTTTGGTCTTATAACCGACATAGGAAAATTCCAAAATAGATTCAGCAGGGGCACTAATGGTGAATTCTCCATTAATGTCCGTAACAGTACGGGCAGAGGTTCCCTTTGCCGTAACCGTTACTCCAATAAGAGGTTCGCCCCGATTATCGGTAACCAAACCTTTCACTTCATTGCTCTGTTGAGCAACATTTACTGCAGCGTTCACGGCATCCGCATGGGCTGACAGCGGCATCGCAAGGAGGGCCAGCAGCCCTAATCCTGCAAAAAACTTGCTCCAGGCACAGAGACTCGTGAACACATTGCGAGATTGTACTTTGTTAGGCATAATAGTACGGTTTTAAATTCATAAACTTTACAAGGTCTAAACTTTGTCTGTTATTGAGTCAAATATATGAAAATTTTTTCTTACGGCAAGTCCGGCCAACCGCCCGTTAACAAAAAAAAACGATTTTTATTATTAAGAAACCATCCTACAACTTTATTAAAACACAGCTGCCGCTCTTCGTAAAAATTTCAATACAATTTCGCATTATTATACTTTTTTACGCTAATTTTTCAAAAACAGCCTGCCGAGAAACAGAATGAAAACAGGCTATAGAAGAAGAATTCAGAAGCAGAAATCACTTTTCTTCGCATCCAAAAACCGATGAAAACATTTTACTCTTTTAGCTTTCACGGTACAAATAGAAGGAAAGGCAGCCAGCGTCTGCCCGAAGCCGCGACGGCATATCCGGCAGACCGGCCGACGGACAGCGAGAAACCCGAAGGCCGGACATGGCCAACAGCGGGACAATATCGGCGAGATAGTCCGACGAAATCGGCGAAATCGTGGAACAAAATCGCCGATTTCGTCAGCCTCCTGACGGCTATCAGAAAAAAGTGTGGCGGAGAGCCGGCGGGCGGAAAGTGGCAAGCAGCCATCAGACCGGCCTATCCGAGGATAACATCAAGCAGCATCATGAGGACAAAGCCGATGGCAAAACCTATCGTGGAATGATTGGAATGCTCGCCCTCCGACGCCTCGGGGATGAGCTCCTCGATAACCACATAGAACATGGCACCGGCCGCAAAGGCCAACAGATAAGGCAAGGCCGGCTGCACGAGCGATGCCAGAAGGATGACAAGAACGCCCCCCAACGGCTCTACGGCTCCGGAAAGCGTCCCCATGAGGAATGATTTCATCCGGCTGCCGCCTGCCGCCTTCATCGGCATGGAGATGATGGCGCCCTCCGGAATGTTCTGGATGGCAATACCGACCGACATTGCCATCGCTCCCGCGGCAGATATCCATTCGCCGCCCTGCAAGGCTCCGGCAATGACCACGCCGACCGCCATCCCCTCTGGAAAATTGTGAATGGTAACGGCAAGGGTGAGCATGGCCGTCTTGGAGATGTGGGCCTTCAGACCCTCCGGATGGGAATTGCCTATATGGAGGTGGGGCGTGAGCGTGTCGATAAGGAGCAGGAAGCCCATGCCCGACAGGATTCCAACGGCAGCAGGGATGACGCGCAGCTTGCCCATGTCGGCCGACATCTCCATTGCCGGGATGATGAGCGACCATATGGAAGCGGCCACCATCACGCCCGAGGCAAAGCCCAGAAGGGATTTCTGCAAGCGCGGGGACATCTCGTCCTTCATGAAAAACACAAACGCGGCACCAAGCGTCGTGCCGAGGAAGGGTATCAGCAGAGTAAGAAAAACTCCAGACATGCGGCAAAGGTAAGCAAAATTCCAGAAAGGAGGAAGAAATACAGGGAAAAAATAGCAGGAAGAAAGAGAAAAGGAAGATAGCCCAAGCCCTGCTTCCGTCTTTTTTTTCTTTTTTTGCCGGAATCCTGTTGCATATCTCAAGCGGTTTTCGTACCTTTGCGGCAAAACCAAACATATCATGAAAAAGAACATTATTTTGTATATTGCGATTACCTTTGCGATTACCCTTGCCGGCACACAGGCAAAGGCAGGAAAGCCTCTCGGCGAGAAAGCACTTTATGCCCAGTTTCAGAATCCCGGCAACCGATACAAGCCTTTCGTAAGATGGTGGTGGAACGGAGACGCTGTCGAGGCCAAGGAACTTATCAGGGAGCTCCGCCTACTGAAAGACGCGGGCATCGGGGGAGTGGAGATCAACCCCATCTCAATGCCCTATGGAGCCGACCGCCACGGGCATAAAACCCTCGAATGGCTTAGCGACGAGTGGACAGACATGCTGAAAATCGTGTTCGACGAGGCCGATCGCCTCGGCATGACTTGCGACCTCATCGTGGGCTCCGGATGGCCTTTTGGCGCGGAGAATCTTACCAGAGAGGAGAGAGCCTCAGTACTTCTTACAGCTGCCATACCTGTTAACGGGGGTCAGAAAAACGAGATTTCGGAATACGAAATATTCAGGCAAATAGACCCTACAGTAACTGTGGCAAACCCATGCCGCAACCCACGCCTCGTCTCCGCATACATCGTGCCTGACCCGATAAACAGTCTTAGCGATGCCATCGATGTAACAGACAAGGTGGAGAAAGGAGTGCTTAGAATAGATGTGCCGAAAGGTAAACACCTGCTTTACGCTCTCGTTCACTACGAATCGTTTGCGTCGGTCATTAATGGAGCTCCCGGCGCAGCCGGTTCCATCCTGAATCACATGGACGCTAAAGCAGTGAAGAGCTACCTTGACAACATGTCAAACACCATCCAAAAGCGCCTCGGTCCACTTTCAAAGCACTTGCGTGCCTTTTTCGTAGACGGCAAGGAATTGGAAGGATGCAATTGGACGCACAACTTCCAAGAAGAATTCCTGAAGCGCAGAGGCTATGATGTAAAGCCCTGGTTGCCGTTCCTGATGTTTAAAGTGGGCAGGCTTGGCGATGTGTTGGACTATAATTTTGGGGCCAAAAAAGGAAAGGAATTCAAGGAAATCACCAACCGCGTACGCTTCGACTTCGAACTGACCAAGGCTGAACTCCTGCGAGAAAACTATTCCCTAACCTTCAGCCAATGGTGCCGCGACCTCGGTGTCAAGTCAAGGGAAGAAGCCTATGGCCGGGGAATGTTCATCGAAGAAGGGTCTTTAGAGGTCGACATCCCGGAAGGGGAATCGTGGACCACCAACTATCTGAGGCACCGCGTCGGCGAGGAAATGCCCGATTCCGACTATCGGCGAGGGCGCGCCTACACGATGATCAATAAATATGTATCGTCGGCGGCACACCTGCAGGGCAAGCGCCTCATCAGTGCAGAGGAGATGACAAATACCTACAGGGTGTTCGAGACTTCTCTGGAGCTGCTCAAGGTGGGGTCGGACATGAACGCCATGTCGGGCATCACGCACTCCATCTGGCACGGTTTCAACTATTCCCCCTTAGATGTTGAGTTCCCCGGATGGGTGCAATACGGCAGCTACTACAACGAGCATAACACATGGTTTCCCTATTGGAAGAACCTGAACCTCTACAGGGCTCGCACCTCGAGCCTGCTGCAGAACGCCGACATGCAGACCGACATCGCCATACTGCCCGCCAACGGCGACCTGTGGAGTGAGCTGGGGGTGCAGACAGAACCCTTTCCGCACAACCTGAATGTAGAATACACTTCCCTGATCTGGGAGGCTATACACAAGACAGGAGGAGGTGCCGACTATCTCTCGGAACTCATTCTGAAAGACTGCAGCGTCAAAGACGGGAACCTCTGCTATGGCAACAAGGCGTACAAGGTGCTTATCCTGCCCGAGGTGAAGGGCACCACGCAGGAGGCCCTCGATAAAATCATGGAGTTTGTAAAGGGTGGCGGAAGGGTCTTCTGCATTGGCTGCTATCCCGACCGCTCATTGGGACTGCACGACTATAAGGCTCGCGACCGCAAAATCCACACTACCGTCGAGGAACTGAAGCAATATCCCGACCGCTTTATCCTGCTCGAAAAGCCGCAAGACGGCCGCTATCTGGAGTGGTACGAACAGGTGATGAGGCAATACGGCCTGCCCCATGCCATCACTATCAAGAGCCCGGACCGCTTCCTCTTGCAAAATCATTATAAGGCAGATGACGGTTCCGACATCTTTTTCCTCATGAATGCCAACATCAACGAGCAGCGCACGACAGACATTGTGTTTCCCTCCGAACTTGTCAACGGCAGAAACCTGTGGCGATACGACGCTACGGACGGCAAGCGGTACCGCGTAAGACTCAACGGAAACAGCCTCCATCTGCTACTGCGTCCGTCGGAGAGCGTGCTCTTGGTATTCAACCACACGAGGGGCGGCAACGAACAGAAGCCTCTCCCCCTGCAAGGCACCGACACACAGGAAATCATCGGATGGCACCTCGTACTGCACCATGCCCTGACAGACTCTATCTCCGAGATGGATATGGAGCAGCCTCAGGACCTGCTCGAGACAGAACATAAATCCTTCATGGGCGACATCACCTACACGGCAAGGTTCATTGCCGACGGCATCCAGATGCCCCGCTTCCTGAATCTCGGAAAGGTTTGCGAGACTGCCGAAGTATATATCAACGGAAAATATGCGGGGCTCCGCTGGTATGGCGACAAGGTCTTTGACATCTCGAAGTTCGTGCGCAAGGGCGAGAACACCATCCAAGTGAAGGTAACCACGCTGATGGACAACTACATGCAGACCCTGAAGGACAACAAGGTTGCCCAGCGCTTCGTCATCAAGCGAAACCACAAGCCCAAGCCAATGGGCATCCTGGGAGGCGTGAAGATATACAGATAAGAAAGTTCTCCTCTCTGAAAGGGAAACGAAAGGACGCTCGTGCGTGTAATAATAAAGATTAAATCTTATGATTTTATTTTGCCGTCTCTCCATTTTATAGTACCTTTGCGGGCAAATTCGGATTTTAAGACATTATTATGGCACAAGAAGATGTATTCAGGAAGATAGTAAGCCATTGTAAGGAATATGGCTTCGTCTTCCCCAGTTCGGACATTTACGACGGACTGGGCGCCGTATATGACTACGGTCAGAATGGCGTTGAGCTGAAAAACAATATCAAGCAATACTGGTGGCAGAGCATGGTGCTCCTGCATAGTAACATCGTGGGCATCGACGCAGCCATCTTCATGCACCCCACGACATGGAAAGCCAGCGGACATGTAGATGCCTTCAACGACCCTCTCATCGACAACCGCGACTCCAAGAAACGCTATCGTGCCGATGTGCTGATCGAAGACCAGATTGCCAAGTACGAGGAGAAAATAGACAAGGAGGTGCAGAAGGCTGCCAAGCGATTCGGCGACGCCTTTGACGAGGACAAGTTTCGTGAGACCAATCCCCGTGTTCTGGAACATCAAAAGAAGCGCGACGCCCTGCACGAGCGTTATACCAAGGCCATGCAGGGGCCCGATCTCGATGAGCTGAAGCAGATTATTCTCGACGAGGAAATCGCAGACCCCATCAGTGGCACGAAGAACTGGACCGATGTACGACAGTTCAACTTGATGTTCTCTACGGAAATGGGGTCTACGGCCGACGGTGCCATGAAAATCTATCTGCGCCCCGAGACTGCGCAAGGCATCTTCGTCAACTATCTGAATGTGCAGAAAACCGGTCGCATGAAGCTGCCTTTCGGCATCGCTCAGATTGGCAAAGCTTTCCGCAATGAGATTGTTGCGCGCCAGTTCGTGTTCCGCATGCGCGAGTTCGAACAGATGGAAATGCAGTTCTTCTGCAAGCCCGGTACGGAGATGGAATGGTTCAACTATTGGAAAGGGCATCGGCTGGCATGGCACCAGGCACTCGGCATGGGCAACGAGAACTACCGCTTCCATGACCATGAGAAGCTTGCCCACTATGCCAATGCGGCTACCGACATCGAGTTCAGGATGCCATTCGGCTTCAAGGAGGTAGAGGGCATCCACTCCCGCACCGACTTCGATCTTTCGCAACACGAAAAATACAGCGGCAAGCAGATCAAGTATTTCGACCCGGAAACCAACGAAAGCTATACCCCCTATGATGTAGAGACATCCATCGGAGTAGACCGCATGTTCCTTTCCGTGATGTGCCATGCCTACACGGAGGAGCTGCTTGAGAACGGAAGCACACGCATCGTGTTGAAATTGCCCGAGCCACTGGCTCCCGTGAAGTGTGCCGTGCTCCCTTTGGTAAACAAGGACGGGCTGCCGGAAAAGGCACAGGAAATAGTAGACAGGCTGAAATTCCACTTCAATACACACATCGAAGCGAAAGACTCCATCGGCAAGCGTTATCGCCGTCAGGATGCTATCGGCACTCCTTTCTGCGTAACTGTTGACGGAGACACCCTGAACGACAACGCCGTAACACTACGCCATCGCGACTCCATGATGCAGGAGCGTGTGCCCATCGACCGGCTCTGCACCATCATCGAGGACCGCGTAAGCATCACAAGTCTGTTAAAGAAACTACAATAAATGAAGCATCTATTCTATCCATTACTCATGCTCGCCGGCTTATTAAGCCTCGCGGCGTGCTCGGAAACCGATACAAGCCAGGAAGAGTTTGCCGACTGGCAACAGAAGAATGAGACCTATTTCAAGAATCTCTATCAGACGGCACAGGGCAACACGGCCAAGTATAAGATTTTCAAGAACTGGTCATTCACGGCCGACAAAGCTACCAAGCCCGAAGACCATATTGTCGTGGAAGTACTGAAAAGCGGTACGGGGTCGGGCTGCCCCCTTTATACCGACTCTGTAGCCGTGCACTACGAAGGCCGGCTCATCCCCTCTGCCACCTATTCGGGAGGATATACCTTCAACAAGACATGGGCAGGAGACTACAATCTCCAGACTATGAAGACCGTTACGCTGTCGCCATCGAAGTCTGTAGACGGCTTTACCACTGCAGTGATGAACATGCACATCGGCGATCGCTGGAAGGTTTACATTCCTTATCAGCTGGGTTATGGAGCTTCAACACCGTCTAATTCCACCATTCCAGCTTATTCAACGCTCATCTTCGACATTACGCTCGTTGCTTACGGCCGTGCCGGGACCCAGATTCCTACCGTTCTGGCAAAGTCCTCATTTGAATGGATTGACGAGTAGGCAACCAACCTGCTTTGACATAAATCAAAAAAGCATCCTCTTTCGCGAAGAATCTGGATGCTTTTCTTGTTTGTGCCCGCAAACAATTGTATCTTTGCATCACATTTAATGAGGTAACAAGGCTTCTTTAGGATAAAAGATTAAAGGATACGAAAGAATAGTTTTTTCTGTTTAGGATATTAGGTTAGTTAATTATTAGGTTCAGGTATTAGAAGGTAAAAGATTGTACAGGACGGATAACGAGACGATTTGAAAGGAAGAAAAGTTTGAGAGAGCATGGAAATTCAAGGATTTCGAGCGATTCCACAATAAGGAATCGCTTTTTTCTTGATTATTTTCGTAACTTTGCACCATATTCAGACATATGACCAAGACAAGCGACGCACTGCTGGAAAAGATTCGTATGGGTCAGGAAATGACGAGGATGGAGAAGTTCAATCTGATTATAGGATTGAGCATTCCCTCTATCCTTGCCCAGATTACCACCGTGATGATGTTCTTCATCGATGCCTCCATGGTGGGACATCTGGGAGCGCAAGCATCGGCAAGCATCGGCTTGATAGAAAGCACCACTTGGCTCATGGGCTCGGTCATGGCTGCCATGTCGATGGGATTCAGCGTCCAAGTGGCTCACTTCATCGGTGCCAACGACTTCCCGCAGGCACGGCAGGTATTCCAGCATGCGCTCATCTGCGGAGGCATATTCAGTCTCCTCATGTGCTTGGTGGGCGTAGGCATCCACCATTCCCTGCCCTTATGGTTAGGTGGCGGTGCTGACATTGCCGCCGATGCCTCGCTCTACTTCCTCGTCTATTCCCTCACGCTTCCGCTGATATTCCTTTTCCACCTCTCGAGTTCCATGCTCAAGAGCTCAGGCGACATGCACACGCCAAGCGCGCTGAGCATCCTGCTCTGCATTCTGGATGTCGGCTTCAACTACCTATTTATATATATCGCCCATCTGGGGGTGCTCGGAGCCGCGCTCGGCACCGCCTCGGCCTATCTCGTAACCTCCGTCCCGATGCTGTGGATGGCTGTTTTCAAGAACAAAATCCTTGCCCTGCAGCCCGGCAAGGAACCGTTCACATGGCTATGGGACTATGTAACGAAAGCCCTGAAAATCAGTCTGCCGATTGCCATACAGTCGATGCTCATGAGCGGAGCGCAGGTGGTGAGCACACTCATCGTGGCTCCTTTAGGCAACATCGCCATTGCCGCCAATTCGTTTGCCATCACTGCCGAGAGCCTCTGCTATATGCCCGGATACGGCATCGGGGATGCAGCAACGACCCTTGTAGGCCAGACCCACGGAGCCGGAAGGTTCGACCTTTGCAAGAACTTTGCCCACATGACGGTGGGACTGGGCATGGCCATCATGGCCATGATGGGTCTCATCATGTATATCTTCGCGCCTGAGATAATCGGAGTCCTCTCTCCGGTAGAGGAAATTCGAGCCCTCGGCAGTCAGGTACTCCGCATCGAGGCCCTCGCCGAGCCGTTCTTCGCGGCCGCCATCGTTACCTACAGCGTCTGCGTGGGTGCCGGCGACACCTTGAAGCCCGCCATCATGAACCTTGTGTCGATGTGGTGCGTGCGCCTGACAATGGCCGCTATGCTCGCTCCCCGCTACGGACTGAAGGGCGTGTGGATAGCCATGGCCGTGGAGCTGACCCTCCGCGGCTCGATGTTCCTTGTCCGGCTCTTCCGCGGCAAATGGCTGCTGACAATGAAATAAACCAAGACAAACGCCGTTATATAACCATCAAGACTGTATAAATATGAAAAAAACATTCTCTATCCTGATTCTTATGAGCGCATTCGCCATAGGCGCAAACGCGCAACTGCTTTACAAAGTATCGGGCAACGGGCTCGACAAAGACTCCTATATCGTGGGCATCCACAAGCTCATCAATCCTCAGGGCATCGTGCAGCGGATATCCGGCGTCAAGGAGGCCATGATTGCCACCGACCAGATGTATTTCGAATCGGCGCCCGACTCCGCGTCGTATATCAAAGAGATGCGCATCCTCGCCGGCGGCAGAACCCTGAAGGAGGTGCTCACACCCGGGCAATACGCCAAGCTGAATGTCTTTCTGAAGAAATACGAGGGCGTGGGACTGGAGAGCCCGCATGTACAGAAACGCTACGGAAACCTGACTCCCCTCGCCATGAAAGACGAACTGGAGAAACTGCTTTTCGTGGCCAACCACATGGGCGAATACGACCCCACGCACACTTTCAATGAGTATTTCGAGGCGCAGGCCAAGGTAAACAAGGAGCCGATGTTCGGCCTCAACAGCATCAGCGGACAGGTGGCTCACCTGAAGAATCTGCCCCTGCAGCGCCAGACGGAAATCCTGATGGACTTCATTGAGCACGAGGATGCCCAGCTCGGCATCATGGACAGGATGGCAGCAGCCTTCGAACGGCAGGACGCCGACGCCGTGTCCAAGGTGAGCCCGATGACTCCCGAGACCGCCCAGACCGTCAGCCAATGGAGTGCCAGGATGCCCGAAATCATGAAGACCCCCACCCTCTTTGTCGTCGGCGCCGACAAGCTCGGCGGAGAGAAAGGGCTCCTCAATCTGCTGAAGAAAGGCGGATACACGGTGGAGGGCGTGAGATAACCTGCGATAAAGACAAAAATGAAAAGACTGCTCACCGCCGCGCTCCTGATGACCGCATGCGTCCTCGGAGCCAACGCACAGCTGCTGTACAAGATTTCGGGCAAAGGCCTTGCCAAGCCCTCCTACATCATCGGCACCTATCACTTCTGCCCTGACACTTTCGTAGACTCCATTCCCGGACTGCGAGACGCCATGCGCGGCACCGAGGCTGTATATGGAGAGCTCGTGAACGACTCGATGATGCAGCCTAAAGCTCTCCAAGACATGCAGGAAACACTCATGATGCCGGAGGGAAAGACTTTCGCCAGCCTCTATACCGACGAGGAGATGGGGCGCATCAACGCATTCCTCACCAAGCACATGGGAGCCGACTTCAGCAATCCCATGGTCGCCCAGCAACTGGAAAAGCTCACTCCGGCCGCCCTCTCGACCACCATGACGGCAATCCTATGCGCGCAGAAGCAGGGCAACCGGCTGGATCCCACGCACACCATCGACATCTTCTTCCAGAACTGGGGCAAGGAAAACGGACGGAAGATAGGCGGATTAGAAACCCTTGCGTTCCAATTGAAGATGCTCTTCACGAAACCCCTCGACCGCCAGGCGCAGGTATTTCTCTGCATGGCGGACAACGAGGAGTTCACCGAAAAAGTGCTCGACCTCATGCTCGCAGGCTATTTCAAGCAGGACATCAAGATGATTGAAGAGTCTATGAACCTGAAACTCAACAACTCCTGCGATGACACGCCCGAGGAAAGAGCCGAGCTCTTAGACGACCGCAACGTCGACTGGCTCACCAAGATGCCGGCCATCATGAAGGCGCAGCCCACTCTCTTTGCCGTCGGAGCAGGTCATCTGGTAGGCGAGAAAGGCGTGCTCGCCCTGCTCCGGAAAGCCGGCTACACCGTGGAAGGCGTGAAGTAACGATATCGACTGCCGTTGGCAGCAAAGTGGAACAGGCTGTTTCGTCTGACGATCTCGCCGATTTTGTCCCACGATTTCGCCGATTTCGGTGGACGAAATCGGCGAGATTGTCAGACTAAGAACGACTGAAGACAAAAAAGGAAGCCATCGCCCTTGTCATGGGCGATGGCTTCCTTTCGCATGAATCACAGACCTCGGCCCTACTTCGAATAATAGTGGGCATAGTTATAGAACGGCTCCGTAACCGCATTGGCCGTTGTCTCGCGGTAGGTATTGCCGTATCCGTCCGTAGCCTCGACAGTAATCTCCGCATCAGGATCCGTCGGAATATAATAATAGAGGTGGTTCATGATCAGATATTTGTTCTTCTTGCTGAAGAAGCTATAGCTGTTCGACTTGGCATACTTGTGATGATAGCCCACGGCAAAGGCATCCTGCCCCTGACTGTTGCAGCGCGTCATCTCGGTCTTCTTTCCGTTCTCGACGGCATAGACCTTCCATTTTGAGTCGGCATTGAATACATTTGCCACGACGGCTCCTTTCCCGCCCGTGATGCTCCAGTCGGCAGCATAGGTCTCGGCATTGAAATCCGTGTCGGCCCTGAAGAGCGCCATCTGCCTGGAAGAGTCCCAGAAGGTGCCCTTATAGTAGCAGTTCTGCGTGGTGGTGCCGTCGAATGTATAGACATAATACCCGTTCGGAGTGCCGCAGATGTTGATGTTCGACTGCCAGATATCCCCGCATGCCGCGGCATGACAGTGCTCCAGGATGTGCTGCCCGCCGAAGTCAATCTCGTGGTTGATGGCAAAATGGGTATGTCCGCAGAAGAGTTCGTAACCACCGCTGAACTGACTGAGCAGACTCATGAACTTCGTCAAGCGGGAAGAAGAATAATGAGCGCTCTCCGTCGGGAGGTTCAGCGATGTCGCTCCAGCCTTAGGCCGTGTTCCGAATGTCAGCGGAATGTGATAGTTGAGCACCACTTTCTTCGACTTGTCGACAAAGCTGAGGTCCTGCTCCAGCCATGTCATCTGCTCGTCGGTCAGCTCACCGGGCTGGTAATAGGTCGCCCCGCTATAGAACCAGCAGTTGTTGAAGCAGACATAGTGGACATCGCCCCGGTCGAAAGAATAGTCCGTAGGGCCGAAATTCTCCTCCCATTTGCTCTTGTAGATGGCATTACCGTCCTGATCGTGATTGCCAATCACGGAGAACAGGATCATCGAGGATGAGCCCAACGCCGCACGAATCTGGCTCTCGAGAGTGGCGTTGTATCCGCCGTAATACTGCACATCGTCGCCCATGGAGAGGCCATAGACCGGAGTTCCGGCGGGCAGGGTCGCTATCGTCTTCTTGATATCGGCCATCGTCTCATGGGTAAAGCGATAGACATCGCTCACATTCACTTGGTTGTCATCGGCACTGGTATAATATGGATTATAGGCATTCGTTACCTGCGGATCGCCTATCACGATCATCTTATAACTGCTTTCCTTGCCGCCGGCAAGCTTTTTCAGCCTGAAGTCATACCGGGAGACACCCTCCTCGAGGGGCAGATAGACATGCGCGGTACGGTCGGTCTCCGAATGCGTGGGGATCGCGCAGTCGGCCGGAACGGTGTAATAGACGAACTTGGCATTGGCATGCCGGTTAAACTCATAATGTCCTTGGGCGTTGGTCTGGACGCAGGTGTAGCTGTCGCTGACAACGACGCCCGGCATCGGATTTCCCTCGGCATCGGTTACGGTGCCCTCCACATCATAGGTGGTCTTCACAAACTTGTCGCTTGGCACCTCTATGACCTTGAACTCACCGGCACCGATCGTGATATTGCCAGCGGCAACGCTATACTTCGTTTCACCTATTGTAATCGGCAGACTGACAGAGGCAAGCTCTCCCGGATAGACTGCCACATAGAACGAAGCTGTCCCATCCGACACCTTTATGCCAGGGGCATCAATGCTGATACTCCCTTGAGTGCCCTCCCGGAGGGTTGCATCCCGGATGTTCAGCGACACCTTATTATATAGGTTGGCGCCGGCAACCCTACAAGCCGTTACGGCTGCATTGGCAATATCAGAAGGCAACGCAAGCACGAACTTGAGAATGGCCATCTTGCGACGGAAGGTCATCTTGACAGACTGCGTGGAATTAGGGTCGTAAGTCGCGGTGGCATACAAGACATCATGCGTGGTTGCGCTGCCGTCTCCCGTCAACTTGCCGGTCTGGAAATGAAGGTCGTTCGTAATGCCGTCGCTGGTGTTGTAGACATTGGGGTATTGTGCATAGGCATAGACTTGGGTGGCGCCTGGGACATCCTTATCCAGACGACCCGTAAAGTTTGCCATTGTCTTATCGCCGGCATCAGGGAAATTGACGAACTTCAGGGTTCCCCGGTTCACCATTGCCCCATCCAGGGTGAAGAGCGAGATGGCGTCGGTCTCCTCCCAAGCGGCAGCAACATCAACTCCCGTCTCGGAATAGCCCACACGCGTAGAGGCTATCTTGCACGCCGTAATGTTTACTGGCTGGGAGGCCTCCGTATTCCTTAACTTGTCTTCTGCGTTTGAGCAACTGGCCATCAAGACCATTGCCATTACCGAATATAGTATTTTCCTCATTTGTGTCATTATTAAAGCCTTAATTTAATTAGTTGTTACCACCAATCGTGATTTCCTTATATCCGTCGGCCGTGCGCTTCATCACGATGTCTCCCTGATAGGTGATGGCATAGGCGCCCCAGTTAGCCCCCGGCAATCCAAGGCTCTCCGGCTCACGAATAAAATAATTTGCACTTGGGACTGTACCCGTATATCTCATTACCTGTAGTCCCGTTACTCGCAGTTTTCCGCTGAGATACTGGTAATGATTAGTGCCATTAGCATACCAAGATACCTTCGTGGTATGCCCTACGACGGTTACATCACCGCGATACCACCAATATCCCGTTCCTCCTGTCCACGAATACTGGAAATCCCAATGCCTTGGAGTACTTGTGTTATAGAGCTCTGGCATCAGATTGGCATACTGGCCCGCATATGTTCCTGTATAAAGGCGTTGATTTTTGCTATCTTTCTGGTTCGTATCTATAAAGAAATATACATGAGCAGACTTCCCTGAATAATCAACCTCTGCACTACCTTCGGTCCTTAGATTCTCATAAAGTCCCCGCATGGAAAGGTTTTGCTTGTGGGTTCCTGCCTGATAAATGCCGGTTATATTGCGGCCGCCAGACCGATAGGCAATCTCCAGTTCTTGCTTAGTCCCATAGTCAACGCCCTCCTTGACGATATTGTCGTTAGCTCCATCCCCTGGCGTTGTGCCAATGGCCGACCATGTATTGTCGTGGATATTAGTACCAGTTCCTGTAACCGTTGCATCTCCCGTTGTATAGAAAGCTTTGAACGCCGTCATATTCCATGTTCCTGCGAAGTCCTTATCCTCAATTTGGGTGATATCTACCTTTGTGGTACTGCTTCCATTGGTAAAACTTAAGGCAGCCTGACGGGGAGCACCCGTGGTGTTTGCGGTTGCCGAGATAATCACTTGGGTTCCATCGGAACTCACATTCAGCCAATCAGATCCTTCTTCAGGCTCTTTTATAACATCCGCAATCTTATAGTTCCTGCAATCAATGACCTTGCTCCAGGCCGCATCGGGTATCCACAGTTTGATGTCTTCAATAGACGAGGCATTACGGGAGACGGTATAGAGCTTGCCTGCCTCAAGGGTTGCAGCATGCGTAACCAGCAGGTTGCTATAGGTTGTGCCGTCCACGGTAACATCAGCGCAGAGCTCTTTCACCGTGCCCGGATAGAGTGCGGCATAGACAGAAACCTCCTTCCCGCTGACCGGAGCCGCCGTAAGCGTGATGTTACCCGTCTTCAAATCCGAGAAAGTGTTCGTGCTTCCGTTCCATACGACGGATGTTGGGAGCCCTGTTCCTTTCAAGGTAATGGTAGCCGTATGAGCCGCGACCGCCACCGGCAAGGTTACCGTTGCCTTGAGGAAACTCATATGATGATTGAAATGTATACGAATGGGAGAGGTTTCGGAAAGTTCATAGCGGCCGTTGCCTGTAAGAATGTCATACTTCCCGAGGTCTGCAGCCACACCCGTCTGGGCAGACCAGTCGAAAGTTGCATCGGTTCCGGAGACCGTAGAACTGGCCGTCTTCACGCAGGCATTCACCTCGGAACTCTGCGCCAATGCCGTATCGAAAGTCCCCATGAAGCTGGCCTTGTGGGCATCACTCTGTATTTGGGAGACCGTAAAGCTACCTGTATTCGAAGAGGACGAGGCTACGGCAAAGAGGGCATCGCTCGATTCCCATGCAACTTTCAACCTCTCCAAGCCCTCTGTATAAGGCGTAAATGACACGCGCGTCCCTTCGTCGACACCCGCCGCTATCGTAACCTTCGCTGATTGGGAGTTTCCCCCTGCATGGGTAAGTTCATCGGATGAGCAACCCAGCAAGAAACTCACGAGGCATGCGCCGAAAGAGATTTTCCTCAATACCATATCCTGCCCTCCTCATGTTCTCCATCCTCCGTAAACGGACTGGCACCCATTTCCTTGGAATTGTAGTTATTACCATCGAGGTCGCCACCATTGCCGACATCGCCGATAGATCCTTGGCACAGTTCCTCATCATCCAAGATGCTGAGAATCTTACATTTCGGGCAAACATATTCCCTGCGTCCATGCTGTTGTATTATCATGATTTCCATCATCAAATAATATATTACATCTAAATTACTTGTCCAATACAGGGCGGGCCGTCATCGGCATCACCTCTATATCCTTCATCGGAAGCGACGGCATTCTGTAAGCCTTGGCACCGGGGGCATTTGCATAGGAGGAAACCCTACTGTCAATATGACAAAAGACATCCTTGCTGAAAGGCAGTCCGCATACCTCGTAGACGCGCTTCATGATGAGATAGCGAGACCAGGCATTGAAATAAGAGCGATTATCAATCATGCAGCTCAATTGCTCGGGCCGCCATACTTTTTTCTCATAACCGCTGCCGCCCTCGTAAAGGCCTTCGCCCGTATAGCCCTTGCCTTGCATCCAATCCCAGCCATAGTCGCTCTGGCTGGTCGTAACATTGAGCGCAAAAGGTGCATTATAGTAATGGCTTGCGTTTAAGGACAAGGCCTGGAGTATACTGATACTCGTGCCCAGGGTGTAATACTCATCGTCCAGACGGCCGATGCCATGGCCTCCAAGCTCGTGGACAACGATGCTCGTCCAGGTTCCCGTATTCTTCGGAGCCCCCACATGATTGCTCCAGGCACGCGTTTTGGGGAAAGTGGGAACCATGGCAAAGCTCTGCCCGTTCGGTTTATAATGGCATATACCCGCATAGCGTGCATCGTTAATCAGCATGAGAATGGCCGTATTGGTGATACTTCCCACAAACGAGCTCTTGCCATTCAGATCCGGACAATGCTGTTTCACAAAGTCATAGACCTTGTCTTCATCCTTCACACCCATATAGGAGTAGCTCTTATCACCCGGCCCCCAGCCTGCGCCGAAGTAGGTATCACGCTCTGTAGAGACCGTTGTACCGCTGTTATCGGTGTAGATATCGGCTCCGGCATCCTTTGAAGCAGCCGCAATGAAATAGACATTGAAATAATCTTTCAGATGATTATACGGTTCAACGGTGAAGAGTTTGTCCATTGCGGCCTTGGCGTCGGCATAGAACTGTCCGCCCGACCTCCTCATGCCATCCAACCGATAGCCTTCCGGAATCACGACCAAGGTGAAAGCCTTGCCGATGATCGCCGTATGATAGGTTATCACATCGCCGTCGGCATAGAAGTCCGACGCATCCTTCTCCCAATCGGAGGGTGCTTTTTCGGGGCCTTGTATGGTTTTCATCTCTCCTGCCGACAATGCCGGCAACGCCGATTTCAGGGTATACCGGTAGCCGTCCTTATACTTCAGGACAATCTTTCCGTCATCAGGGAGGACGCCATAGCAATAAGTTGCCTTGCCCGGAACATCATAGACATAGGACGGCGTGGCATCCGCCTCGTCCCAAGTGAGGTCTTTGAGGGAGGTCAGCTTAGTAAAACAGGTCTTCATGTTCTCCACATAGGCCTCGCTGCTGCAGCCTGTAATCTTGACCAGCGAGGTCTTGCGCTGGTCGAGGCGCAGGGTAATCGTGATAGTCTTGTCGACCTTAGCATAGCTTCCCGAGGATGTATAGACCACATCACCCTTCGTCGTACCCTGCAGCTTGCCGTTGGCAAGAGCCAGAGAACCGGCCGACGCATAGAGCCCCGTTACCGTTCCGCTCGCCGCAAAGCCGGCAGAACCCTGTCCCATAGGCTCAATGGAGAACTGTTTATCGGCAGCAGAATAGGTCAGCTGATAGGCATTGGCCTCTTCGTTATCGAGAATGATGTAGATTTTATCACCGTTTTCCCATGCTCCGGTTTCAGGCAACATGCGGGAAGCTGCGCCAACCGTTGCATTCACGACTACCTTGTAGCCACTCAAATCACTCGTGCGCTCCACCGAAGTCTCGCTGACAGTCTCCTCGCTTTCAGAGCATGCCATGAGAAGCAGCAGACAAAGCAATAATGTGGCACCATGGAATATTAGATTCTTCATGTATTCTGTTATTGATTTCCTTGATAGATTTTGAGATTCTCGTTATGCAAAGATAGTCTTTTTTCACCCAAATTCAAAAGCAAAGCCGCCTTTTTTATCCAGACAAAAGAGATTTGCGCAACAATATTGCGCAAACGGCATTGCGACGGAAAAGGGAGAAAGCTAACGCCTCCTCCCCTTCGGTTGAACCTATTTATTATTTACTTTATCGTATAACCCGCAGCCGTAATGCCACTGGCATCCGTCTTTGCACCAGTCGGAGCATTGGCCGTCTTCGTAAAGGTGAGGTTCGAGTTGCACTGATACACCTCTACATACCCCTCCCTCACATTATCCTGATTGATGGCTCCCTTAGAGCAAATCACATTGATGCCTACAATCTTGTTCATCGTCGGGCTCGTATACTGAACCAGCTCCTGATTGGTATTATTGTAATAGGTGAAAGTCTTCAAGTTAGAAGAGCCCTTAAACCAAAGCCAAGTGTAATCAGGCGTGCCCAGATCTGACTCGTTGAACTTCCAAGGCTTTCCCCAACTACTACCCGTAGCCGTAGCCAGTTCCGGCGTAATCGCAATGTTCGGATAATCCGTGATGGTGCTCACGGCCTGACCTTTATCGTCCCGGCCATCCAAGAAAACCCCCAGCTTGACTGTTTGATTCTCATAATCTATCACGATAGTGGCATCGGCTATGGCCTTGGGATAGAATCCCGAGATACCAATTTGATTGGTATACTCTGCCTCGTCGGCATCTTTCAAGGTCTCTCCACGCAACGGTGTGCCGAACTTGAAGCCTTTTATGCCCACCTTACTACTTGGGCCATAAGGACCTCCATCCCCTTGGAAAGTCTTACAAGTGAATGTATAGGTTCCCTTGAAATCATTGGGCTCAAGTTGTGTGATCACATACTTAAATAATGCCCCATTAACCTTTAGGTCAATTTCGCCCGTACGAGGGGCTCCCGTCGTATTGGCTGCGGCGTTAATATGCCCATTTTCGAAGGTCAGCCAAGCTGCGCCAGAGGACTCAAGGGTAGCTCCCGCAACCTCTATGTTGCCCTCTCCGTCTTTCATCCAACGGGTGATCGTCCTGCTCCCTGCCAGCGTAACGGGCAAAGTATATAGCCTGGCACCCTTCAGGGTAGAGACATCCCCTTGCTCACCGGCAGCCACATGCTCTACGGAATATTCACCCGCATAGTCTACATCGCCTATCTTAGACTTAACACTCAATAGCCCTAAAGGTTTCGCTGTGTTAGGCCAGAAGCAGACATAGGCAATGGCCGTCTTCGTTCCATCCGCGTTTTCCTGCACTTCGGCAACCTTCGCCTTCGTGAAAGGCATGGTCCCGTTTGTAACGGTAGGTCTGCCTGCCTTACCCCAGCCACATGTATATTTACTATATGCATTCTCTCCATAGAGGTCTATCGGCGTCTCACCCTTCACCAGCTCGGCATCGCCCGGAAACACGGCCTTCACCTTGATAATGGAAGTGCACAGCTCGGGATTGGAGTTGAAGTCCACATTCTTCACGGTCAGCCGGGCGTTTGCGCCGTCCCACTCATAGTTTTCGGCCTTGGTCATGTCGTGGTTGGCAACCCGCTGCATATGAGCCGTGGCATCTTCCAGCGTACCTTCCTGCACGCTCAGGTCATTTTCATATTTTTCGTAGAAGTCCGGTTTGTTCTTCGTACTTGCCAGAATCATGTGCAGATCGGTGAGTTCTCCGCCGGCCATGATTTCCTTCAGCTTCTCCGCCGTCAGTTCACCCGGGTTGGAAGTGAATGTGCCGCCCGTAGGAGTAACGCCCGTGCAGGTCAGCTTGCACCTCTGCAGACTCTTCGTTTCATGGCGGAAGAACACCGTGATGTAATCCACATCCTTCTCGAAGGTGGCCTTCAGGCTGGTGCCGTCATCGGTATAGACGGCGCGGGAGCCCGGTTTCAGGGCTACATTGATGGATACACCATTGTCGGCTGACGCCTGATCTGCGTCAACACCCTCAATCGCGTCAGAGGAACAGGATGCCAATGACAAGACTGATGCCAGCACGGCAACAAACATAAACAACTTGTTCTTCATGGCTCAATCCTCCCATACATTATAGTCATGATAGCCATAGCTTCCTTCGTTTTCCTTCGAGAGGTTGCCATCATCCGGAATTTCCGGATTAGGAAGTTCGACACTCACATCACAAAGAGACTCCATGACATCAAGAGACATTGTCTTGATTCGTGGCTGCTGATAGTTTTTCCTCGTATCCTGCAGGCCTTCCATGCAGGAATCCAATACAAGATTTTTCATCGGCGTTCAATTTATCGTTTTATATTTTTTAGACTCTAATCATTAAAACATGACAGGAAAAGGCACACCAAGCCCCTGCTATATTTTGCAAATATAGCTTTTAAAAATTACTTTTCAAACAAAACGACAGAGATTTTAAGAGTTCCCATACACTTTTTTGCGCAGATTTGTGCAAAAAAAGAATGGAAACTCTGCAAGCATTATTACCCCCCTGAGACATAGGCAAGAACCTCCCCACCTCTTACTAATGGCGAATAGCCATGTTACAAGCCGTGTGTAATTGTGTTACAAGTTATGTGTAATCCCATTACAAACCGCTCGTAACTAATCAATGAAAATGAAGAAGTATAGGAGTTGGCGCAAACTAACTGATA
>CAUULA010000001.1:0-79887 GCA_963545855.1 uncultured Prevotella sp. | reverse complement strand
TTTTTTTTTTTATTTTTAATTATTATTTGCCCATATTACATTTTGAAATGCCCACAAAGATACCAAAAAGATGGTAAACAAGCGAATTTTTCGGCGGAAATTTGATATCAGCCATTCACTTTTAGCATCACCAACTCTATTTTGGTCATTGTGGTCTTGAGTATCTTGAAATCGAAACGGCCGATATGCACAACCTCGTTCAGTTTCGGAAAACTTTCGTAGTAGTGCAGGATGAGGCCGCCTATCGTCATGTAGTCGTCGCTCTCGGGAAGGTCGATGTCGAACATCTCATTCACCTTGTCGATCTCCAGACGGGCCGAGAGGATGTATTCACCCTCCTTGTCCAGCTTCTTTGCTATGTAGTTTGAGTTGTCGTGCTCGTCCTCGATGTCGCCGAAGATCTCCTCCACGATATCCTCCAAGGCCACGAGACCACTGGTGCCGCCAAACTCGTCGACGACCACTCCAAGGGATTTCTTCTGTTGAAGGAAGGTCTTCATCAGCTTCTGGGCGGCCATGGTCTCCGGAACGAAAGGCATTGTGCGGATGTTCTCCTTCCAATTACCGGCATCATGAAACATCTCCGACGAATGGATATAGCCCACAATGTGGTCTATGTCGCCTTCATAGACCACGATCTTTGAGTGTCCGCTCTCTATGAACTTCTGCTTCAGGTCGTCGAGCGCACAGTCGTCCATGTCTACGGCTATGATTTCCGTACGGGGCCTCATGCAGTCTCTGACCTTTAGGTCGGGAAAGTCGAGGGCATTCTGGAAGATTTTCACCTCGTCTTCTATCTCGTCTTCGTTCTTGGCATTGTCGATGCTGGACTGCACCAGATAATCCAAGTCTACCTTGGAGAAGCCCTCGTCGTCGTTCTCCGCGTCTATCTTGATGCCGAATACCCTCAACAGCCACTTGGACAAGAAAGTAGCAAACTTGCTGATCGGCCATAAGACGATATAGAAAAAATACGCGATTGGCGAGAAGAAGTCGAGCAGGGAGTTAGGGCTGCTCTTAAACAAGGTCTTTGGGAGGAATTCTCCCGTAAAGAGAATCACGAGCGTAGAGCAGAGGGTGTCAAACAAGACTCTCGTCCCCGCATCAAGTCCGGCAAACAGAGTAGTGTCGAAAATCTTGGCAAAGAGGATGCCGTAGACCACAAGCACGATGTTGTTTCCCACGAGCATCGTGCTCACAAAACCATTGGGATGATCATAGAATACGGCCAGAATCTTCCGGACGAGGCCATTTTTCTCCTTGTCCATCTCCGCAAGCATGCGATTGCTCGATACGAAAGCAATCTCCATCCCCGAAAAGAAAGCGGAGAACACCATTGTAACGAGAATGCCTATAATAAGGGATATATCTACAGAGGCCATGTCAGTGCATTATAGGAATAGAGGTATTACGCGGCTGAGGAGAAGCTTGCGGACGCAATTTGAGCTTAGTGGAGTCGGGCGCAGACTGCAATGTGTCGTTATCGCCCTGCATATCCCCGCGCTCGAATGAGCCCTTGCTGTTAGAGACATAATATTTCGTCATTTGCTCATCGCTACGGAAATAGCTGCCTTGCAGCTGTCGCTCCGGCGTTACCAGATGGGAGAATACATTGGAGTAAAGCTCGTGCTTCATCTCGTCCCAGTACAACTGCTCGCTCGAAAACCGTAGTCCGTCTTTCGTAAGGATACGAACCCGTCCCCTTAACTCCCAGAGACGCTGCTGGTCATAATAGTATGCCGTGTCGGCCTGAATATAAGACTGCACATGGAACTTCTGGTCGAACTGCTCCAGAAACAATCCTTTGTCGAATATCCAGCGAGAGGGCTGGCGATTCTGATTAACCTCCCACCGCTCCGTAACTATCCGATATTTAATAACGCCGGAATCTGAAATCAAAGTGTTTACCCCGTAACTCGTCATCACAGCCACCGAATCCTGGGGATTGATGGCTGGTGCCTCATGCTCTTTCTGTTTCTGGCAAGAGGCAAACAGCAGTATAGCCGCTACGAGCGAGAAAACAGTTTTTTCCAATTCTGCAGAAAATGTCTTAGGGTTATTCTACTTTCCACTTTGCAAACCAGCGCTCATTGAAGGTGATACCGACATTGATGCGGAAAGTGTTCTCCTTTATCAAGCCTGTTGCTTCTGAACGAACATACTGTGCGCTGATGTTCAATATCGAGCGGGTGTTATATCCATTGACGATAGGAATGCCGAATCCCGCACTCACGCCCATTTCCTTAGGACCGTCCTGGCCGTTCACCTTTATATAAGGTGTGGCATAAGAGACGCCTGCACGATAATGAATTCGCTTGAAGAAATTACGGCTGTTCTCCTGGGGCACATATTCGCCGCCCACGGTAAACTTATGACGGTTCTTGAAAAGATTGGATGTCAAGGCATACTGAGGCTTGTCGTTCACGACACTATATTCCGGGAAATCAATCTTGCCCCATTGTTGCAAGGAATAGTCTGCCCCTATCTTCCACTGATTCTTATGGTTCCACATAAACCCCGCACCAATCATTGCGGGCATTTCCAGGCCGTTTTCAACCACATAAGTGGCCGTATCGGAAACCGCGGTGGCCTTATTGGTCGATATCACCTGGCACTGCGGGTCGGCTCCCAACTTATGCCCGAAAGTATAGGTGGCACCAAGAGTTAGCCAATCCTTTTTTGATAGCCTTGCGGTATACTGAAGTCCAAGGTCGAGCTTGTAACTGTGGACATCTGCCGTATAATACTTAGCAAGCGTATTTGCATAAGAATCACTATAGCTGTTTACCAAAGACCGGTCATAACTTCCCCACAGGTAGCCGATGTTTCCACCAATCGCCAGACCACTGACAGGCTCCCATCCGATGCCCAAATAGGCTTCATGAATACCGCCCGAGCCAGAATAAGTGTTGGTGGCAGTCGTCGTGAGCGAACCTCCTACAAACTGCGACCTCGCATAATTATATCCGATATTGGTAAACGGAATCAACCCAAAGCTCATTCCCACATGCCTGAAAGCACGGAAACCCGCGACGATATACTCCAAATCGGCATTATGGGCATTCTTTTTAACGCCCGCTTCTTCAAAGTTAGTTATCTGCCCCGACATTCCAATGTCAAAGATAAACGACAGGGAGTCAACTGAAGAATAGGATGCCGGATTCAAATAATTGATCTGGTTATGCTCATGGAAACCCAATCCTAATCCATTCATACCACGGTTAAAACCACTTGTCTGATCAGAGAGGACACCTAATCCAAACTGACTATATGGCGAGTTAGTACCGCTCTGGGCAAGCACATTCAAAGAAAATATTGCCAACCATGCGGCAGTAAAAACTATTCTTTTCATATTTTATCCATTATACAGGTTGCAAAATTATTGAAAAAATTCGAAATAAAAGAACGATAACTGCAAAATATAAGCTATTTTTGCATCGTGAAACAAATAAAACTGACTTTTAAAGCCTATTTGGTTATCTTTTTACTGTCTTTAACATGTCAGGCAAAAGCGGATAATGTGCCGACCATCGACGAGAGATGGGACAGCATGGAAATAAGTTTGCTGACCTGCGGACCCGGTCAAGAGATATGGTCGCTGTATGGACATACAGCCATACGAGTTCATGACATGCAGGGAGACGACATTGTCGTCAACTATGGAATCTTCTCATTCCGTCAAAGATTTTTCATTCTCCGGTTTGTCTTTGGGCTCACCGATTACCAAATGGGAATCACCACCTACCCGGACTTTATCGCCGAGTATCAGCAGGAAGGAAGATGGGTGAAGCAACAAGTGCTGAATCTCACCCGAGAAGACAAGTTCCGGATTGTTGAGGCCATTAAGGAAAACTATCTTCCAGAAAACCGGGAATATCGTTATAACTACTTTTACGACAACTGTACGACAAGAGCCCGAGACATGCTTGTCAGAAACATGAATGAAAAAGTGTCATATCCTGAAGACCATGAAGTTAGCAAAAGTTTCCGAAGCATGATTCATGCCTATAACAGCAACCATCCCTGGGCTCGGTTCGGGAACGATCTGCTCCTGGGATTGAAGGCTGATTTCAAGACGACAAAAAACGAGCAGCAATTTCTTCCGGAGAATCTGATGAACGATTTCGATGGTGCCATACTCACAAACACCGACGGCAAGAAAGAAAAATTGGTGTCTAATACAAAATATCTCCTTCATGCAGTCGAGAGAGACAGTGGTTCCGGCTTTCCTTTAAGCCCGTCTGACTGTTCAATTATTTTATTAATAATTACTATTGGTGTTTGCGCTTTCGAGTGGAGCAGCAAAAGGATTCTCTGGGGATATGATGTCTTTCTCCTGACGCTGGACGGGATTGCCGGGCTCATTCTCTTTGCCATGGTATTCAGTCAGCACCCTACCGTGAGCCTCAACTTGCAGATTCTGTTGCTGTGCCCCTTGTCGATCTTCTTTATGATACCCGTAGCCAAGAAGCTCCGCAAACGGCAACTACACTGGTATCTGACCGTATTCAAATATCTCATAACCGCCTCCGTTATCGGGTATGCCTTCCAGAAATACGACGGGGCCGTGCTCATCTTGGCACTGATTTTGCTGGGGAGAATCGTATCAGACGAAATATTGATAACCAAATACATGGGTAATACCGACAAGAATGAATAGATATATTACCGCACTCCTCGTTGCACTTTCCACGACCGGACAGGCCCAGTCTCTGCAGTCGGCACCCCGACTCGTGGTAAACATAGCCATTGATGAACTACGCACCGACTATATCGAAGCCTTCGCCCCACTCTACGGCCAGGGAGGGCTGAAGAAACTACTTCAGCAGGGTTGTGTATATGAGGCTGCCAGCTATTCATTTGAACCACTCGACAGAGCCTCGGCAATAGCCGCCATAGTTACTGGAGCAACTCCTTACTATAATGGAATCACAAGCAGCAAATGGCTCGACAGACAAAGCCTCCGCCCCGTAGGATGTACCGACGACGACAGATACACGGCCTCACCGAAAAAACTCTTTACCTCGACCATAAGCGATGAACTTAAAGTTGCCACAAACGGAGCAGCCATCATCTATTCCATCGCATCGGAAAAAGATGCCGCCATCTTGTCTGCCGGTCACGCCGCCGACGGCGCTATATGGATTGACGAGCGAAAAGGAACATTCACTACCTCTGGATACTATTCCGACAAGGCAAGGAAGTGGCTGGACTCATACAAGAAAATATACTCTCAACGAACTGAAGATGAAGGTTCCAAGAACCTTGCCGTCGTTCAAGCCGCCAAGGAATGCGTCAGAGACAATGGGATGGGAAAGGATGAGATTACCGACCTGCTGTCAATCACACTTTCCGCCAAGGGTAGAAACGCGACAAACTGGCAGAAAGACATGGAAAGCGTCTATCGCAAGATAGACCAAGTGGTGGCCGAACTTATCTCCGGAATCGAAAGCAGCGTGGGCAGAGAGAGTGTACTCTTTTTCCTCACAAGCACAGGCTATACCACGCAGGAGAATGTAGATTACACCCGGTATCACATCCCTACCGGTATATTCTATATCAATCGCACGGCAAACCTCCTCAATATCTATCTCGGGGCAATTTATGGACAAGGCCGATATGTGGAGGCCATCTTCAGAAATCAGATTTACTTGAATCATCAGCTCTTAGAGCAAAAACGCATCGGACTGGCCGAAGTACTCATGAGAAGTCAGGAATTTCTCATTCAGAATGCAGGAGTACGCGATGTATACACCTCCACACGACTCCTTGAGGGCTACAGCGACATAGAGAAAATACGCAATGGACACAATCCCGCCATTAGTGGCGATATCATCGTAGAAGTCGCACCGGGCTGGCAGCTGTACAACGAAGACAACCAACAGAAATACACATCACGCATAAGTTTTGTTCCCTTCCCCATCATTGTCTATGGAACCAATATCAAAGCAGAGCGTATCACCACGCCCGTAACGGTAGATCGCATTGCACCTACCATTGCAAAGGCCATCCGCATAAGAGCCCCCAACGCCTGCAAGTCAGCTCCCCTGTTTTAGACTATTCAGGGCACTGCAAGTAAAAAGCCATTAAAGACGATCAAATAGTCGTCTTTTACTTTTGCTACATTTATCTTTCTTGAAGCAATATGCTGATAATTGGAAAATTATTCGTAATTTTGCGTCCAAAATATAATTAGGTAAGATTAAAAACAAAATAAGAAAATGAACTTCAATAAATTTTTAAAGTCATTGTTTGGCGACAAGTCAACTCGTGATATGAAACTTATCCAGCCATTAGTGGAGACTGTAAAAGAGGCCTACCCTGCCATCAAAGAGCTGAGCAATGATCAACTGCGCGCGAAGACAAAGGAAATCCAGAAATATGTACAGGACTCTGCAAAGGAGGAAAAAGAGAAGATTGCAGAACTCAAGAGCACGATCGAAGATACACCTATCGATGAGCGCGAGGACATATTCACTGAAATTGACAAACTTGAGAAAGCGGCCCTCGATAAATACGAAGTGGCCCTCAACGAGGTAATGCCGGTGGCTTTCAGCATCATGAAGGATACAGCCCGTCGTTTTTCCGAAAACGAAGAGACCGTGGTTACGGCTACCGATTTCGACCGTGAACTTGCCGGGAACCCGGTAAACGACTTTATCACCATTGACGGCGATAAGGCCATCTACCACAATGAATGGACCGCCGGCGGTAACAAGATCAAATGGGACATGGTGCACTACGATGTGCAGCTCTTCGGCGGTATAGCCTTGCATCAGGGTAAGATAGCCGAAATGGCTACGGGTGAAGGTAAAACCCTCGTAGCAACTCTCCCCGTGTTTCTGAATGCACTTACAGGAAACGGAGTGCACATGGTTACCGTGAACGATTATCTTGCCAAGCGCGACTCTGAATGGATGGGGCCGCTCTATATGTTCAACGGGCTCTCCGTCGATTGCATCGATAAACACCAGCCTAACTCGGAAGAGCGGCGCAAGGCCTATCAGGCAGACATTACTTTCGGAACCAACAATGAGTTCGGTTTCGACTACCTCCGTGATAACATGGCCATCAGCCCTGCTGACCTTGTACAGCGCCAGCATAACTATGCCATCGTGGATGAGGTAGACTCCGTATTGATAGACGACGCCCGTACTCCATTGATTATTTCCGGTCCGATACCAAAGGGCGACGACCAGATGTTCGAAGAGTACCAGCCATTAGTAGAGAAACTCTATGAAGTGCAGCGCAAACAGGCCACAGAACTGCTTGCTGAGGCTAAACAGAAAATCACCCAGGCACAGCAGACCCAGGACAAGAAACAGGCACAGCAGTTGGAAGAAGAAGGGTTCCTTGCCCTTTTCAGATCCTATAAGGCACTGCCTAAGAACAAGCCCCTCATCAAGTATCTCTCGGAAGAAGGTATCAAGTCGGGGCTCTTGAAGACCGAAGAATTCTACATGGCCAATAACAATCGCGAAATGCCCAAGGCCATCGAACCTTTGTATTTCGTAGTGGACGAGAAGTTGAACTCTGCCGACCTTACTGATAAGGGCGGTGCCTGGCTTGCCAAGCAGACCGGCCGGCCAGATCTTTTTGTGCTGCCCGATATTACCAGTCAGCTCTCCGCACTAGAAAACGAACATGAGCTGAGCGACCAAGACCGTCTTGATAAAAAGGATGATCTGCTGAATCTCTATGCCGTTCAGAGCGAGCGTGTCCACACCTTGCAGCAACTTCTGAAAGCTTATACCATGTTTAATAAGGATGATGAATATGTCGTCATAGACCGTGAGGTTAAAATCGTAGACGAGCAGACCGGGCGCATCATGGAAGGACGCCGTTGGAGCGACGGTCTTCACCAGGCTATTGAGGCAAAGGAACATGTCAAGGTGGAAGCCGCGACACAGACTTTCGCCACCATCACCCTCCAGAACTACTTCCGCATGTACCACAAACTCTCGGGCATGACGGGTACCGCGTCTACTGAGGCCGGTGAATTCTGGGACATCTACAAGCTTGATGTGGTTGAAATCCCAACCAACAAACCTGTAGTCCGCAACGACATGGATGACCGCGTCTATAAGACAGCCCGCGAGAAATATTCTGCCGTCATCGAGGAAATTGAGGAAATGCGTGTCAGCGGGCGGCCTTGTCTGGTGGGTACAACCTCTGTTGAAATCAGTGAATTGCTCTCCAAGATGCTCGACATGCGCAAGATTCCACATCAAGTATTAAATGCCAAGCTGCACCAGCAAGAGGCTCTGGTAGTTGCCGAGGCCGGTAAAAGCACGGTGGGAATGGTTTTTCTCGCAACTGATGGAAAGGCTTTCACCGACAAGGCTTCTGCCGTGAGGTATCAAAATACACTCGTCAAGGCAGCAAATGAGGGAGCTAAAGGTGCAGACACCAGTCTCGCAGGACAGGATGCGCAGAATCTCATCACCAACGAGGAGAGGCTGTTAGGAGCCGTAACCATTGCTACCAACATGGCCGGGCGCGGTACCGATATCAAACTCACGCAAGAAGTAAAGGCCGCAGGAGGCCTTGCCATCATTGGCACGGAGCGTCATGAAAGCCGGCGTGTAGACCGTCAGCTGCGTGGTCGTGCCGGCCGTCAGGGCGACCCGGGCAGCTCAGTCTTCTATGTTTCATTGGAAGACAAACTGATGCGCCTCTTCGGTTCTGAACGAATTGCACATGTCATGGACCGTCTGGGCTATCAGGAAGGAGAACGCATAGAGGCCCCTATGATTTCCAAGAGTATCGAAAGAGCCCAAAAGAAAGTAGAGGAGAACAACTTCGGTATTCGCAAACATCTGCTTGAATATGATGACGTGATGAACAAGCAGCGTACCGTTATCTATGAAAAGCGCCGTCATGCCCTCATGGGTGAACGCATCGGCATGGATATTGCGAATATCATTTGGGATCGTTGCATCAACATCATTGAGAAAAACGACTACGAAGGATGCAAGGAGCAATTCCTGAAAGTTTTTGCGATGGAGTGCCCCTTCACGGAAGAAGAATTTTTAAATGCCGACCATAATGTACTGGCAGAACGCGCTTTCCAAGATGCGATGGCAGCCTTCAAGCGCAAGACCGACCGCATTCAGAGTGTAGCCTGGCCCGTCATCAAGGATGTGGAGGAAAACCAAGGAGACCGTTTCGAGCGCATTATGGTACCGGTTACCGACGGGAAACGCGTATATAATATTCCTTGCGACCTCAAAAAGGCATACGAGACAGAGGGAAAGGATGTCGTCAAGCAGTTCGAAAAGGTCATCATGCTTCATATTATTGATGATAATTGGAAGGAAAATCTCCGCCAACTGGATGAGCTTCGCCATAGCGTACAGAACGCCTCGTACGAGCAGAAAGACCCTCTCTTGATCTTCAAGCTTGAGAGTGCTACCATCTGGGATACCATGATTGACGACATCAACAATCGCATCTCGTCCATCCTCATGCGTGCCCAGATCCCGGAAATGCAGGAACAGGAAGTTCACGAGGCCGCGCCAGAGCAGAGAAGCCAGCGCTATCATGAGCAGAAGGCCGACCTCAACGACCCGGCACAACAAGCTGCAGCCCGGCAGGACACACGCGAAACAGCACAAAGAGTAAATCACACGCCAATCATCCGTGAAAAAATGCCCCGCCCCAACGACCCTTGTCCATGTGGCTCCGGCAAGAAGTTCAAGAACTGCCACGGGCGTAACATCAGATAAACAGTATGATCAGACTTGACAATCTCCAGAAGTCATTTGGCGAAAAGGTGGCCGTAAACATTCCGGAATTCACCATCAACGATGGTGATATCCTCGGATTGGTTGGCAATAACGGGGCCGGAAAGACCACTCTTTTCCGTCTGATACTTGACTTGATGAAACCAGACGAGGGAAAGGTTTTCATCGACGGCATCAATCCTGCTGAAAGCGAGGAATGGAAGAAGACCACCGGTTCCTATATTGACGAAGGGTTCTTGATTGATTTTCTTACCCCCGAAGAGTATTTTGAATTCCTCGGAAAGGTAAACAACATGACAAGAGATGCTGTTGAATCTCGCGAAAAGGACTTCGAACAATTCATGGCGGGTGAGATCATGAATCAAAAAAAGCTCATCAGAGACTTCTCTGCCGGGAACAAACAGAAGATTGGAATCATCTCCGCATTATTCAATTGTCCCAAGCTTGTCATCCTTGACGAACCGTTCAACTTTCTGGATCCATCAAGCCAGAACATACTGAAGAAGTTCCTCCTGACCTATGCCCGGGAGAACGAGGCTACCGTCCTTATCAGTAGCCATAACTTGCAACATACAATAGAAATATCCACCCGCATTGCCTTGCTCGAGCATGGCATCATTTTAAAGGACCTGCAAAACGAGCATAGGGGTGCCGAGAAAGAATTGGAAGACTACTTTAATATTTAAGGACGGGCCTCCCCATTTCTAGGTATATTTCCGACAAAACAAAAGGTTGCAACAGAGTTGCACCTTTTTTGTTGTACATTTGCAAGTAATAGGAGAAAAAGGAAAAAAGATGAAATTATCAGAACTTACGACTGGAGAAAAAGGCATCATCGTAAAAGTCCTCGGTCATGGAGGCTTCCGCAAGCGCATCGTGGAGATGGGCTTCATCAAAGGAAAATCTATAGAAGTCTTGCTGAATGCTCCTTTACAGGATCCTGTAAAATACAAGATTATGGGCTACGAGGTTTCTCTCCGCCACAGCGAGGCGGAGTTGATAGAAGTCGTAACCCTTAAGGAAGCCAAAAAAATAGAAGAGGAAGAACAAGATGATGAAAGACTCGTCAAAAGTTCCAAGATTATCGATAGTCGCGAAGCCGATGAGCAACCGCTCACCGACAAGCAGCTTGAGGATGCCGCGGAGAAGAAACACAAGGAAATCAATGTTGCTCTGGTAGGCAATCCAAACTGCGGAAAGACCTCACTCTTCAACTTTGCGTCAGGTGCACACGAACGCGTAGGCAACTATAGCGGTGTTACCGTAGATGCCAAGGTGGGACACGCAGAGTTCGAAGGCTATAAGTTTAACCTTGTCGACCTACCCGGCACCTATTCCCTCTCCGCCTATTCTCCCGAAGAGCTCTATGTGAGGAAGCAGATCGTCGAGCAAACTCCTGATGTCATCATCAATGTCATCGACACGAGCAATCTGGAGCGCAACCTCTATCTCACCACCCAGCTCATTGACATGCATGTGCGCATGGTATGCGCACTCAATATGTTTGATGAGACGGAGCAGCGAGGCGACCATGTAGACTACGAAAAGTTGGCAAGCCTGCTGGGTGTCCCTATGGTGCCCACCGTCTTCACCAATGGCCGCGGCATCAAAGACCTGTTCCATATGGTAATCCAGATGTATGAGGGCAAGGAGGGAGAAGATCCTCATTTCCGCCATATCCATATCAACCATGGGCATGAGATTGAGCATGGAATTGAAGAAATACAAGAGCACCTGAAGAAAGCACCTAATGTACGGCTCCGTTATTCTACCCGCTATCTGGCCATAAAGCTGCTTGAATATGACAAAGACGCAGAGGAATACATCAAGGTCCTGCCCGATGCGGCGGAGATTCTCAGGCACCGAGACGACGCGGCAAGAAGAGTCAGGGAGGAGACGGGCGACGACAGCGAGACCGCCATCATGGATGCGAAGTATGGATTTATCCACGGCGCACTTGAAGAGGCACGCTATAAGACCGGAAACAAGAAAGACACCTACCAGACAACCCATCTGCTCGACCGCATATTGACCAACAAATGGATAGGATTCCCGATTTTCATCCTCATCCTGATCGTGATGTTCGCGACAACCTTCATGGTCGGCCAGTATCCGATGGACTGGATAGAGGCACTCGTAGAACTACTGGGAGACCAGATAGGAGCCTACATGCCGGAAGGTCCTATCAAGGCAATGCTCATTGACGGTATCATTGGCGGCGTGGGAGCGGTTATCGTGTTTCTTCCACAGATCCTGATTCTCTATTTCTTTATATCGTTCATGGAGGACTGCGGATATATGTCGCGCGCAGCCTTCATCATGGATAAGCTCATGCACAGGATGGGGTTACACGGCAAGTCATTCATCCCGCTGATCATGGGATTCGGGTGCAATGTGCCCGCCGTCATGGCCACGCGCACCATTGAGAGCCGTCGCTCCAGACTTGTAACGATGCTCATCCTCCCCCTGATGAGCTGCGAGGCCCGCATTCCTATTTACATTATGATCATCGGCTCCTTCTTCGTTGGAAGCCTCACCCAGTCGCTTGTCATGTTCTCCCTCTATCTCGTGGGAATGACTCTGGCCGTGCTCATGAGCAAGCTCTTCACAAGCACTCTGTTCAAGGGCGAGGATGTGCCTTTCGTCATGGAACTGCCACCCTACCGCTTCCCGACATGGAAGGCCATCTTCCGCCACACATGGGAAAAGGGCCGCCAGTATCTGAAGAAGATGGGAGGCATTATCCTCGTGGCGAGCATCATCGTGTGGGCATTAGGCTACTTCCCCTACGACAGGAATGTGGGGACTGCCAAAGCGAGCGTGGAGGCCGCCATGGCACGATACGGCGAGGATTCCAATCAGGCACACGAAGCCCATGAGGCCTACATGGCTGCCGTTCATCGGCAGCAAGAGCAAAGCTACATCGGGCAGATTGGCCGGAGCATAGAGCCGATATTCACTCCGCAGGGATTCAACTGGAAGCTGGATGTGGGCATTCTGGCCGGTGTGGGCGCCAAGGAAATCGTTGCCTCCACCATGGGAGTCCTGTATTCCAACGATGAAAGCTTTGCCGAAGACAACAGCTATAATAACGAAGGCGGCAAATATGAGATACTCCGCCACAAGATTCAGACAGACATTGCCAACACCCACGGACTAAAATACGAGGCGGCAGCCCCCTTGGCCACATTGACGGCATATTGCTTCCTGCTCTTCGTGCTGCTATACTTCCCCTGCATTGCCACCATCGCGGCCATCAAGGGGGAAACAGGCTCCTGGAAATGGGCGCTGTTCACGGCGGCATACACCACCTGCCTGGCATGGGTTGTCAGCGCACTGGTATTCCAGGTCGGGTCGCTCTTCCTATAAAAAGCATAAAATATAAAACATTATGAAATCTTTGAGAGAATTATACAGAATCGGCAAAGGCCCCTCGTCAAGCCATACGATGGGTCCGGAGAATGCCGCGCATATTTACGCGGAGGAGCATCCCGACGCAAAAAACTTCGAGGTTACCCTCTACGGAAGCCTTGCGGCCACGGGCAAAGGCCACCTCACCCATCAGGCCATACTGGAAGTGCTGCAACCCATTGCTCCCACCAAGATTGTCTGGAAGCCCACCGTGTTTCTTCCCTTTCATCCGAACGGCATGCTTTTCAAGGCCGACGGCACTCACGACTGGACCGTCTACAGCGTAGGAGGGGGAGCTCTTTCCGAGGGGGAAGCCAAGGCTGACAGATTCTTCACTCCCGAAGTATACCCGATGAACTCGCTGACGGAAATCATGCAATGGTGCGAGAACAGCGGCCGGAGCTATTGGGAGTATGTGGACGAGTGTGAAGATCCGAGCATATGGGAGTATTTACAGACGGTATGGGAAGCCATGCAGGAGAGCGTAGAGCGCGGCATCAACCACGAGGGGCGACTTCCCGGGCCGCTGAACCTGGCCCGAAAGGCATCCACCTATTATATAAAGGCCACCGGATACAAGCAGACCCTCCAGACACGAGGGCTGGTCTATGCCTATGCGCTGGCCGTGAGCGAGGAGAACGCCTCGGGCGAGACCATCGTTACGGCGCCCACCTGCGGCTCGTGCGGGGTTGTGCCTGCCGTTCTCTACCATCTTTCCAAAGGCCATAGCTTCAGCGACACCCACATTCTCCATGCATTAGCCACGGCCGGCCTCTTCGGGAACATCGTCAAGCAGAATGCTTCCATCTCCGGGGCAGAGGTGGGCTGCCAGGGCGAAGTCGGCGTGGCCTGCGCCATGGCATCGGCAGCGGCATGCCAGCTCTTCGGCGGGAGCCCCTCTCAAATAGAGTATGCGGCCGAGATGGGACTGGAACATCACTTGGGAATGACCTGCGATCCTGTATGCGGACTTGTCCAGATACCCTGCATAGAGCGTAATGCCTTTGCCGCGACACGGGCCCTCGACGCCAACCTCTACGCCGCTTTCTCCGACGGCAAGCACCGGGTGAGCTTCGACCGTGTCGTAGAAGTGATGAAGCAGACCGGCCACGACCTGCCCTCCCTCTACAAGGAGACCGGCACGGGAGGCCTGGCCAAAGACTATCATCAGGACTGACGATGGTATTCCAGTATATACTTCTCGCCGTCATCCTCACGCTTTGTGTGGCCTGGCTCATACGATACCTGTACCGGGAGTATAGGCAGAACCTGAAATGCAGAAACTACGGGTGCGCCGGATGCGCCTTTTATGAGAAATGCAAGAAGGCAAGAAAAAAGTAAAGGGAAAATTTGCAATTCCCAATATTTTGCCTTATCTTTGCACAAGCAAACCCTAATGGGGGCACAGGGTACCTTGTCCGAACGGTTAGGTAACGGTCTGCAAAACCGTTCAAAGCGGTTCGACTCCGCTAGGTACCTCATCAGAAATCCGAAAGCCGCCGGCTTTCGGATTTTCCTTTAACGGCTGTCGATACTCTTACACGCTGTGTGTAACAGGATTACAAGCTGTGTGTAATCGTGTTACACGCCGCTTGTAACACCCCGTGAAGCCAAGCTCGGCCGCCACGGTTACAACCTGCAATCCCCGATAATATCAAGGCAATCCCTGCAGAGAGCGGTGATATAGTCCCAGTCGGCCGACTCCACCTTGTCCTTCGGGAAAAGTTTCGAGCCCATGCCGACACAGTAAGCTCCGGCCTTAAACCAACTCTCAAGGTTCTCTCTCATCGGGGCAACGCCGCCCGTAACCATGATTTTGGTCCATGGGCATGGCGCCATCAGGTCTTTCACCATCTTAGGACCATAGACATCTCCCGGAAACAGTTTGGTCAGATCCGACCCCAACTCCTGCGCCTTGCCGATTTCGCTCACGCTCCCGCAGCCCGGACAGTAAGGTATCAGCCGCCGGTTGCAGACGGGTGAGATTTCGGGATTGAAGAGCGGGCCGACCACGAAATCAGCCCCCAGCTGTATATAGAGCGCCGCTGTGGCGGGATCGACGACAGAGCCGATGCCCAATGCCAGCTCCGGACATTCCCGGTCGGCCCACTTCACCAGCTCGCCGAACACCTCATGGGCAAAGTCGCCGCGGTTGGTAAACTCAAAAGCCCTCACTCCACCTTCGTAGCAGGCTCCCAGGACATGCTTGGCTATCTCTATATCCTTATTGTAAAAGACCGGGACCATGCCCGTATCTCCTATTTTCCTCAAGACTGCTATCTTATCAAATTTTGCCATCTTCGTTTCTTATGCTTAACCTGTTTGTATTCTCTTCTCATCTTTGCACACGCCCGTTGGCGTTTCCATGAGCCAGGGCCTCCACCTCGTCGGCACCGACAAGGTTGAAATCGCCGTCTATCGTATGCTTCAAGGCCGAGGCTGCCACGGCAAATTCCAGAGCCTCTCCTTGCGTCGGCTTCGTGAGCAAGCCATGGATAAGGCCGCCTGAGAAAGAATCGCCGCCGCCAACCCTGTCTATAATCGGGTTGATGTCATACCGCCGGCTCTCATAGAACTCCCTGCCATCGTATATGAGAGCCTTCCATCCGTTGCGGGTGGCCGAATACGACTCCCGCAAGGTGGAGGCTACATACTTGAACCCGAACTCCTCCCTCATCTGCCCGAATATCTTGTGGTAGCCGGCAGCATCGGTCCTGGCTCCCTCGACATCGGCATCCGGCTTGAAGCCCAAGCAGAGCTGGGCGTCCTCCTCGTTGCCGATGCACACATCCACATACTCCATCAGCGGCCGCATGATGGAGATGGCCTTCTCCGAAGTCCATAGTTTCTTGCGGAAGTTAAGGTCTACGGATATGGTTACGCCATGTCGCTTCGCAGCCTTGCAGGCCTGTTTGGTCAGCTCGGCAGCCCTGTCGGAGATTGCCGGAGTAATCCCGCTCCAATGAAACCAGCGGGCGCCGCTCATGATTTCATCAAAGTCGAAGTCGGCCGGTCCTGCCTCGGCAATGGAGGAATGGGCGCGGTCATAGATCACTTTGCTCGGGCGCATAGAGGCTCCCGTCTCTGCATAATAAAGCCCGATGCGACTGCCGCCGCGGGCAATATAGGCGGTGTTGACTCCATATCGACGCAGTGCATTGACGGCCATCTGGCCGATTTCATGTGCGGGGAGCTTCGTAACGAAGCAGGCTTCATGCCCATAGTTCGCAAGACTCACGGCGACATTGGCCTCTCCCCCGCCCGGAATGATACGGAACGCATCCGACTGGATGAAACGATTGCTGCCGACGGGCGACAGGCGGAGCATTATCTCGCCGAAGGTGATTATCTTTGCCATTTCTTAATCCTTTAAAATGTATTTTCTTGGGTTAGACATTGCAAAAATAAGATAATTCTGCGACATTCTCAAGGAATTTCCTTATTTTTGCACGAAGATTCTCCGGAAAGAAGTCAAAAGCATGTAATCACGGCCTCAGGCCAAGTGCATTCAGCCTGTAGAAATGCATATCTATTATCTGATAAACCAAGAAAACAGAATATATCACAGTATATGGAAAGAACATGGAGATGGTTTGGCAAGAACGACAAGATAACGCTTGCCATGCTAAAACAAATAGGAGTGGAAGGCATTGTTACGGCACTTCATGATGTCCCGTTAGGTGAAGTGTGGACACGAGAGGCCATTCACGACCTGAGAAGCTACATCGAGAGTTACGGAATGCGGTGGAGTGTCGTGGAATCGCTGCCTGTTACGGAGACCATCAAATACGGAGGTCCTGACCGTGACCGGCAGATAGAGGTCTACAAAGAGAGCCTGCGGAATCTTGCCGATGAAGGCATTCATACCGTATGCTATAATTTCATGCCCGTGCTCGACTGGGCACGCACCGATCTCGACCATCCGAATCCGAACGGGACGACCAATCTCTATTTCAGCTGGGCCGAGTTTGCCTACTTCGACATCCACATCCTGAACCGCAACGGGGCAGAAACCGACTGGAAACAGAGAAGCGGAGTGATGAACCGCAACATCCTGGAAGAAGTGGCGGAACTGAAAGCGAGGATGACGCCGGCCTATGAACACAAACTCGTGGAGAACATCATCGTGAAGACGCAGGGATTCGTCAGCGGGAACATCAAGGAGGGAGACGAGCACCCCGTGGAGCTTTTCCGGCAGCTCCTTGCCCTGTATAGGGGAGTCGACAAGGGCCTTTTGCGTGAGAACATGCGATATTTCCTCGAGGCCATCATGCCCGTATGCGACGAGTGCGACATATATATGTGTGTTCATCCGGATGATCCCCCCTTCCCTATCCTCGGCCTTCCCCGCATCGTAACCTGCGACGAGGACATCCGGTGGTTCCTCGGTGCCGTACCCGACAGGCACAACGGCCTCACCTTCTGTGCCGGGAGCTTGTCGGCGGGAAGGCATAACAACCTGACGGAGCTTGCCAACAAGTATGCCGACCGCACCTGGTTCGTACACCTGCGGTCGTGCCACATTTTCCCAAACGGCGACTTTACGGAGGCGAGCCATCTCGGCGGACGGGCCGATATTATAGAATTAGCCCGCATCTTTGAAAGAGAAGAGCAAAGGCGAGGCGACAATCCCAACACGGCCCGGCTGCCGATGCGCGTCGACCACGGAATGACCATGCTCGGCGATATCAATCGGGGATATAACGCTGGCTATTCTTTTCTTGGCAGAATGTTTGCCATGGGACAGATTCAAGGGGTGATTGCCACGATGGACAGGGAATTAGGAATCGAATATAAGCAACCAGGATTTTACGAATAAACTCATTCCATATGAAAAACTTATTTGATATCGAAGGTCAGGTAGTAGTTATTACCGGGGGCACGGGCGTATTAGGACGCTGCATCGGGAAGTATCTCGCCGAACAAGGTGCCAAGGTTGCGGTCTTGGGGCGCAAGCAGGAAATAGGAAACCAAATCATAGAAGAGATTAAGGCTGACGGCGGAATTGCCAGGTTCTATCAAACGGATGTCATGGACAAAGGCATCATAGAACAGAACTGCGGCGACATCCTTGCGGACTTCGGCAAAGTCGACGCACTCCTCAATGCGGCCGGAGGCAACCTGCCGGGAGCTACCATAGGGCCAGGACAGAGCTTCTTTGACCTCGATCCGGAACAATTCCGGAAAGTGCTAAACCTCAATCTTGCCGGAACGGTTATCCCCACGCAGGTCTTTCTCAAGCCTATGGTCCAACAGCAAAAAGGGGCGATTGTCAATTTCTCCAGCATGGCGGCATTCCGCCCGTTAACTCGAGTCTGCGGATACGGGGCAGCCAAAGCCGGCATCAGCAACTTCACTGCCTACATGGCACACGAGACAGCCCGGAAATTCGGAGAGGGAATCCGCGTCAATGCCATCGCCCCGGGCTTCTTCATCACGGAACAAAACCGGTCGCTGTTGACAAATCCTGACGGAAGCTATACCGAACGGGGAAAAGATGTGATAAGGCAGACACCGTTCGGACGCATGGGAGATCCCGAAGAACTTTGCGGCACGATTCATTATCTGATAAGCGATGCCTCCAAATTCGTTACGGGAACCGTGGCCGTTGTCGACGGCGGATTCAATACATTCGCAATGTAAATACTCCTGGAAAAAATCGCCAGCCAAGAAACGGGCATCAACACCATCGGAGAATTGCAGGAAGCGCAACATCCTTTTATCGTTCCTTTTTCTTTACACAGCAAAGAAGGCTACAACCATCGTTTACCCCCTATTGCAAACAAAAAGATTTGATAATTAGGAACTTAGAGCATAAAAAGACGCTTTTTTTAGCAAAAAAAGAGCTTTTAATTTTCGTTTAAGCGGAAAAACTCGTATATTTGCAAGACCAATGAAGGCAGAAAGTAAAAATTAGTAACAAAATAAAGACAATAAGAAAATGACCAAAGCAGAAATCGTTAGCCAGATTTCAGAACAGACTGGCCTTGCAAAAAAGGATGTAGCCCTCACGATCGAGGCGTTTATGAAAGTCGTCAAGGACTCCGTAGCCAAGCGCAAGGAAGATGTATCACTAAGAGGATTCGGTACCTTTATCGTCAAGCATCGTGCAGCCAAGACGGGGCGCGACATGCAGAAGAACATCACCATCCGCGTGGAAGCACACGACATTCCCGGCTTCAAACCATCCAAGGAATTCACTGCTTTGATGAACGACTAATTGATCGGCAAATTCAAAATAACATTATATCAAACATTTAATTTTTAAAAAGCTATGCCAAACGGTAAGAAAAAGAAGGGCCACAAGATGGCTACGCATAAGCGTAAGAAGAGATTGCGTAAGAACAGACACAAGAGCAAGTAAACCAAGACTTGGCTCTGAAGCCTATTCATACAGACTATGGGGCGTGTCTCTTTATAGGCATGCCCCTGATTTTTGAAAATAAAGATAACAGAAATGACAAGCGAAGTAGTAATTGATGTACAACAAAAGGAAATCTCGATAGCTCTGCTAGAAGATAAGAACCTGGTGGAGTATCAGAGTGAGCCGCGCTCGGCCTCCTTTTCTGTTGGCAATGTCTACATAGCCAAGGTAAAGAAGCTCATGCCGGGCTTGAACGCATGCTTTGTAAATGTGGGTTATGAGCGCGACGCCTTTCTCCATTATCTTGACCTGGGAAATCAATTCCCCTCTTACGAAAAGTATCTCAAACAGGTACAAAGCGACAGAAAGAAACTTTATCCATTTTCCAAGGCATCACACCTGCCCGACCTGCAGAAAGACGGGAGCGTACAAACGACGCTCAAGGCAGGACAGGAGGTGCTGGTGCAGATCGTTAAAGAACCCATTTCGACCAAGGGGCCGCGCCTCACGGGAGAAATCTCGTTTGCCGGAAGGTTCCTGGTCCTCATTCCATTTGGCGATAAAGTTTCCGTTTCTTCTAAAATCAAAAGCGGTGAGGAAAGAGCCCGACTCAAGCAACTCATCCAGAGCATCAAGCCCAAAAACTGCGGCGTAATCGTACGCACCGTGGCAGAAGGAAAGCGCGTGGCTGAACTGGATGCAGAACTCAAGGTGCTCAACCGGCGATGGGAAGACGCTATTACTAAAGTCCAGAAGACCCAGAAGCGACCGCAGCTCGCATATGAAGAGACCAGCAGAGCCGTTGCCCTGCTGCGCGACCTCTTCAATCCCAGCTATGAAAACATCTATATCAACGAAGAGAGTGTTTTCAACGAGGTCAAAAGCTATGTCTCACTCATAGCCCCTGAGAAGGCGGGCATAGTAAAACTGTATACGGGCAAGGTGCCCATCTTCGACAACTTCAATGTAACGAAGCAGATTAAGTCCAGCTTCGGAAAGACCATCAACTATCGTCACGGTGCCTATCTCATCATCGAGCACACCGAAGCCATGCATGTGGTGGATGTAAACAGCGGCACCCGCGCAAAGGCCGGCAACGGACAAGAGCAGAACGCATTAGAGACGAACCTCGGTGCGGCCGACGAACTGGCCCGCCAGTTGCGACTGCGAGACATGGGAGGAATCATCGTGGTCGACTTCATCGACATGAACCTTGCGGAAGATCGGCAGATGCTCTATGAGCGTATGTGCAAGAACATGCAGAAAGACCGCGCCCGCCACAACATCCTGCCGCTGAGTAAATTCGGGCTGATGCAGATTACGCGTCAGCGCGTTCGCCCCGCGATGGATGTCAGAGTAGAAGAAACATGCCCGTCGTGCAACGGTACTGGCAAGATCAAGTCCAGCATCCTGTTCACCGATTTGTTAGAGGGAAAGATCGACCGACTGGTCAACAAGATTGGCGTCAAGAAATTCTATCTCCATGTACACCCGTATGTTGCCGCGTTTATCAACCAAGGCGTGGTAAGCCTCAAGAACAAATGGCAGATCAAATACGGGTTCGGAGTACACATTGTTCCGTCTCAGAAACTGGCTTTCCTCCAGTATGAGTTCTACGATTCCAAGCGAGAATTCATAGACATGAAGGAAGAAATAGAGACTAAATGATGTCTGCGCGCCCAGTGCGCGCAGACAACCAAGTCCCCATGGACGAACTGGCGGAGCCCGGATTATTATCCGCGTGTTCCGCCAGTTCGTCTATCTACAGGAAATCAAATACTTGCTAACGAGCCTTCCGGTCTATTACCTTCCGGACAGAGCCGTCGCTCATCTTCACAATGCTCACTCCGGAATGTGCCTTGGAGTGCAAGGGCAATTGGCAACCGCTAAGATCATGACACCTGACAGGCACGGCACTTGGCATGAAAGGCTGATTACCCATACCGAGAGTAGCCTCTACTTTCACCGTATAGGCACAACCGTAATTATTCTTGTAAGCCAGAAAAACTTCGGCCATCTCGCTACTGGGGACGAATACGACATAGTCTGCTTCGGGATTAAGTGCGTTGCTGCCAAGGCTTATCTTGCTACAAGCTATATAAAGTGCATCCAAACTATTACACCCGCTGAAGCAACCCTCAGGTATAACGGGGGTTCCTGAATAGTTAGAATCATAGCTCAGCGTGGCAATCTTCAAGTCTTCGTAGCTTGAAAACTGGTTCGGCAACAAGCCCACATTGCTGACTGTGAGCTGCTTGGTGTTCTCATTTGCCTCAAGATCCTCTCCTGCAAGAGGAGATGCCAGCCGGCGGAAGGCGGGCTCCCAGTAGTTGATATCTGACAGCATGGCTGTTACAAATGCTGCCGGTTGCCCTTGTACGACTGGCGAAATGTCGAGCATGAAGCCATTCTCCGGATTTCCGTTCCGTGGCCTCATCACATATTTTACATTGGCATCCGTCTCTGTTCCACTAAAGGTATAGTCCGTCGAGAAGTGCGAGGCGTCAAGGATGATGTTGCTTGTGCCGGACGACGGATCGCCCTTGGTAAATATAAAGCCCAGACGGTCATTGCCTGCGCCGAAGCCATAATAATGGTCTTCTGCGTCTATCAGCTGATACATAAAGTACAGGCCGTAGGTCTTTCCGTCCTCGAGACTGCCCAGAACATCCTCACCAATCTCCTCTCCCTTGAATTTCTTGTCGAGCATACCACTAACATTGTAGGCAGAAGTATATTCTATGCCGTCTCCATACACTCCCCAGCCCAGTTCCTGAGAGCCTGGTACGATGACAACCTTCTGGATAGATGCCGAGGTTATCTGCATGTTGCTATTGGGCTTCTGGCGAAGGCGGAGCATCCAACTATGGATACTAAGCGAGTTCACCATACCCAAGTCCTGTGTTCCGGAATGGATAGAGGCATCGCCGTTGAACGAAAGCGTCTTCTCTACGCCGTTTGCCAACACGGTAAAGGCAGCGGTAGAGTCGGCAAACCATGTGAACGGCTGTTCGTCTCCCTCTTCCTCCACATCGTCATAGCGAAACTTGACTATGTAATTCTTGCTGTCGTTGCTCCAGTAGAAATAGCTTCCGTCGGCACTCTTCCCACGAAAGAATATCTCTATCTTATAGGTTATTCCTTTCTGCAGCCCGCTGAGCACATCGAGAGGCACAGAGCTCTTCCATATCCCGTTTCCCAAATTCTCCGCCCAGGTGCCTTTCCAGTCATAGACAGGCTCTCCCGAAGCATCATAGATTGTGGTGAACATCGCCACCTCCACGGCCTCTCCGATTACCGCTGCCGTAAAACTGTTAACGGTAAACACGGTATCGTTGCTTGACGAGAGATCGCCCATCTCCTCGGTAAAGCCTGATGCGGGGAGATCCCTGCTGGTGGTCTCATGCCCTCCATCGCCCGTAAGCGTTATGTCTACGCTTACACCGGTAAATACTGCGGCCTGCATCGTCAACGAGACCATGCCTGCCATTAACAGTAGCATTGTTCTTTGTAGACTTTTTTTCATAATAGCTAAATATTAGGTTTGTTAATATCATGTCAGGTTGATAACTTCAAGAAATATCACCATGTTCAGTACGAAAAGCATCTCACTCCTTCCATTCTGCTTCTAATTTAGCATTTTATTTTATCATTACCAAGATTTCCCTTGCTTTTTTTACGATTTTACAAAACTTTTTTACGAATTGCACTTCATGACATCAACTGCCGCCGCCAAATACAGAGAGCCTATGGATATACAGGTGAAAGGAGAACTCAGAATATCCCAAGTAAAAACTGCCTGTGGCAGACAGCAGGACTACCCATAACGAGTAATGCGATTACTCGTAATGAGTAATCGCATTACAAACGGCGTGTAATCCTATTACAGACTATATGTAATACGACGAAAGATACTTGGCCGGTGTCCTCTCTTTTTCATACCTTATCCTAATATTCAGCTTCTATCTTTACCGGACCCAGCAAACCCGCCTCCAGAAGAGGCTCGTCGGGTTTGTAGAACTGCACCTGAGTCCAGGCCACCGGCCGTGAGCCGGGCTGCACATCGCCCACCAGACGGTTGTGCCAGACATTGACCACCTTCACCGTCAACGAATTATGGCCGGGCTTCACAGCATCGGTAACATCCATCCGGAACGGCGCACGCCACGCCACTCCCTGTTTCCGGCCGTTCACATAGACTTCGGCCAAATCCCTCACATCGCCCAAATCAAGGACGATACGCTTCGGACGGGCTTTCCGCCTGAAGAGTTTCTTGCTGAGGTTGAAGGCATTGGTGTAGGTCGCGGTACCCGAGAAGTACTTGACCCCCTCGTCAGAAGACGCTGTATAGGAGGTCAGAGTGTCTAAGGCCATCCCTTCGGGCGCGCCCCGCTGACGCTGGAACTTCACCTCCCATGGCGTATGAATCTCGGCGACGACGGCCTTGGGGATTTCCGGCAAGCGAACGGACGGCACATCCGTATCGTCTACGAAGACAATGAACTGCGCGTCATAGGGGCTAAACTGCAGCTCCATCACCGTGCGGCCTCCCACTATCTCATAGCTTGCAGATTCCTTTATGCCGGTGTCGGCATGCCATATCTGAGGCTTCTTGCCCGATATGCGGAAGGAAACCTTCAGCCGCTGTGCGTCAGGGGTCTGGTTGGCCATCCAGTAAATCTCCCCTTCCGGCAGATGCCGATGCACATAGCGCAGATTAGCCTTGCTGCCGAGGAAGTCGACATCGGGCTCCATTCCCCTTTTGGCAAGGACCTGCTCGAGGGGCATTCCCGTAAAGACATTTCCACGCCGGGCATTCCATATCTTGTCGACCAATGCCCGGAACTCTGCCGGAGACCCCTCCCTGCCGGCCAACTGACCCGGCTTGTCGCCACAGACGACGACACCGGCCTCGGCCAGCTCTGCTATCTTACGAAGCACGGGAAGCGACATCCGGGCCACATTCGTCAGCTGAAGCACCCGATACTGCATGCCTGAAGCCGTCAGAAGCTTCCCGTCCTCCGCCTTCAGGACATCCTTCAATGCCGACGGACTCACGAAATCGAAGGCATAGCCCTGCGGACAACTGGGGAAGCGAATCATATATTGCGCCGTGATGTTGCTGTCTTCACCGTAATAGGTAGCAATATCCGCCACGAAGCGCCCTCGCTGCAACAGGTAGCAACTGCGGGAGAGATAGTCTGTCCAGGCTGCTGCCTGGTTGGCCCATGTCTCATGCCGGTCGAACCATTGGCCGTAGACGCCCAGCCCGATACCCGGAAACTTGTCGTCCACGGGTTGATGGGGCGATGTATGGATGACGAAACGGTTCAGGCCGCAGGCCATTGCTGCGTCGGCCGTAGGCTTCAGCACCGACGGCGAATAGACCAGAGCTCCGTCGCGATAACCATTGGTCGTAAACGACTCTGCTGCCGCAATGTTCTGCCCGTAGATGTGAGCCACCGATGCCGACTCACGGATATCTGCCTCAAACTGCGGTTCCGACAGTTTCTTCTGGTTATAGCGCATCCAGATGGCCGACATGGGGATGTCTGCCGTGCGCTTGCAGTCCATGCCGTCGGTCATGTTCGCACGCCATGCCTCGTGCGACTCCGAATAGCGTTTCAGCCCGTATTCCTTCAGTATATCGTTCAACATATCATAATGATACTCCGCCATCATCTCGCCGATAGTCATCCGCCAGTCGAAAAGGAAGCGATCGGTTTCCTCGGCACTGTTGACGACCAGCCCCAGCAAGGCCGGCATCCACGGCGTCAGGTCATAGCCCCGGCGACGCAGGAATTCCTCCTTCATTCTGGCTGTCCATGTCTGTGGCCCGGCCTCATAGCTGTCCGTAAGGATATACCGGATGCCTTTCTTGCCCACCATTCCTTGCGAGGCGTCGAGATAAGTGTTCAGGTAATTCTTGTAATAGGTCCGGATAGCCTCGGGATCCAGCTTGTCCACTTCCAGTCCGGTGGCCTCAAGGCTTGCCGGATGATTGGTCTTTCCCGTCAGGCCATAGCCTATGCGATAAATGCGCCAGCGACCTTCCGGCGCTCTCCAAGTCAGCACCCCGTCCTTCACATAGCGCGTTACATCGACGACATTGCCGATGGGGACGGCATCCGAGGTCGTCGGAGTATAGGCCGAACTGGCATAGCGATAGAAGGCAAAGGCAGCCTTGTCGGCAGAGAGCTCCACCCGGTTCACGGGGAAAAGCCGTAGCATGGATATCAGAGACGAGTCGGTGGCAGAGTTCTTGATGTTCAGACGGAAACACTTGGCCGTTGTCGCCGGGATGTTTGCCGTCTTCTCTACACAGCCCTGATAGCCCAAGTCGGTTATCTTCTTGAAGTTCTTCCCGTCATCACTTGCCGAAAGAGAATAGGACAACGCCTGAATGTTGCCATTCGAGGCAACTCCCGACCAGCGGAGAGACTTGATGGTCTGCGCTTTGGCAAACTCCACCTGCACCCACGAGTCGCCGTTCTTGTCGGCAACAATGACAGCCCCGTCTGAAATACTGTCGTTGCAGAGCTGCTCCAAGGTTACCCGACCGCCGCTGGCAGTTACCGCCGGACGCAGGTCCTGCATCGGAACATCGCTCTCGCCGACCCTCACCGCCAGCACCGCAATGTCGCGATAGAACTTACGCGACATGAAAACCTGCGAGATATAGTCGGAAGCCATGTGGTAATCCTGAAACTGCCCGGTAACATCAAAGCCTTCGGGGAGCCGCAATTGCAGCTCCCGGCCACCCCGGATGTCCATTTCCCGCCAGACAATCTTCTTCATTCCGTCTTCGTCCTTTACCCAAGGACCGCCCGTCTCGCTCCATCCCGGGCTGCTGGCAACGGTTACTTCCATATCCAGACTGTCGGCCACGGTGAGCATATAGTGGAAGGCATCTTTCCATTCGGGGGTCATATACGCCAATCGACGCTTCACGATCTGCGGCGTCTCGAGGCCCGCGTCGAAGTTGTGAAAGCCTACGATGCCGGCACGCTTCATCCAATGGAGGTCTTTCCGGATACCGTCCTTGGTAATGTTGCCGTTCATCCAATGCCACCAGACACGCGGGCGCGCCGCCTTGTCGGGATTCAAGAACCCCCGATACAAGCCTTCACTCGTCTGCGCGGATAGCGGAAAAGCTCCTGACAAGATAAGGAGCATGGTTATTAAGGTCGTTTTCATTGTAAGGTTAATTAAGTTGGTGTTATTGGCTTTGTCTATTGTATCACCTTAAATCTTATCCGGAAACTGTGTTCCTGCTCATCCCAGTTTGTGCCAAGCATCTCAAACCGGCCAATCTGTGCGGTGCTGCGTACATGCTTCCCTATGCAGAGGCAGACATCGTAGTCGCCTATCCGCACCAAGCGAAGCATCTCGGAAGCATCGGCAGGAAGCCTGTCCAGCTTTACCTCGTCGGGAATATGGTCGCGATCCACGAATTCGAAAGTTACCGGCATATCCTCCTCTATCAGCTCATTCATTCCCCGCTCTATCTCGCGCTCTTCCTGTCGGGAGGGCTTATGGTCGAGGATATAGCTGATTTTACTCTTCTTTCGTTCAATGTGAGCATTCCTGCTGCGCTCACATCCGAACATTCTTATCATCAGTTGATTAAGCAGATGCTCTGCCGTATGTGCCGGAGGGAATTCTTCCTTGTGATGTTCGTTCAAGATAAAGTCGTCGTTCATGATAGCTGCATTTTATAGATGACGCCTCCATAGGCAGGAACCTTGGTATTCAGAAGGCCCTCAGCCTTCAGTTCAAGCTCTACTTTCTGCTTCGTAAGAAGTTCTACGGCAGTAGTTTTCGTTTCTTTTATCTTCAGGAAATCAAAGGCATGCGAGGGAATTCTGACCTCTGCTTGTACATCCGAGGCCGAGAAATTCACGACGACGAGTGCCAGTCTGTTACCCGTCTTACGAAGGAAGGCATACTGTCGGTCGGCAAGCTGCGGGTTTACATACATCAGGTCGAACATCTCGCCGTCAGTAAACACCCTCTCCGTGGTGGCCAGCCGCATCACCTTTTGATAGATTCCACGCAATTCAGACTCCTCTCCCGTGAGCTTTCCGGCCTTGAAATACCCCCTCTGAAGGGTGTCCAGAGCCCAATAATCAAAGATGGTGGTATGCCCGTCCACGCCAGAGAAACCCTCGTTGTCCATGCCCCGCTCGCCAAACTCCTGTCCGGCATAGAGCATATAAGGGTTCCTGCCGAGCAGGCACGCCACGATATGGGCGGGGACTGCTGCCCTTGTGTTTCCGCAGAAAAAGTCGGAAGCAATGCGCTGCTCATCATGATTCTCCAGAAAATAGAGCATATGGTCGAGGATTCCATCGGTCTGTTGCCATTGACGGGATATGTCTGAGGCCGGTCGGTGCCCGCAGACCACATCCCGGAGACAGTCGTACATCCCCACTTTGTCATAGAGATAGTCGAATCCGGCCGAAATATAGGTCGTGTAAAGGCCGGGATTGTAAACCTCACCGATAAACTTCATGTCAGGAAAGAGCCCCTTCACCCTTGCCGTAGCATAGCTCCAGAACTGTGGCGGCACCATCTCTGCCATATCGCAGCGAAAGCCGTCGACTCCCTTTGAGGCCCAGAAAAGCAGGATTTCCGTCATCTTCAGCCAAGTGTCGGGTATCGGATCGAAGTGCTCCGAGCGGCCTCCCGCATCACAGTAGTCAATGCCGTAGTTGAGTTTTACGGTCTCATACCAGTCGTTTCGTCCCGGGCAGGCATCAAAGCGGTCGTTGCCCGTAGCCTTTGCCGGTTGTTCCCGATAGGAAACTTCCGGTCCGGAGACCACATTCGAGAGGTCAAGAGGCTGCCCCCAGCAATAATAAAAGTTGTTCGCGGGCGAGAAGTGCATGCTCATGTCATCATTCTCACCAAGATCCTGCACGCCCTCCGGCCGACAAACGGAGCGATATTCGCGTGCCACATGGTTGGGAACGAAGTCCATAATGACATCAAGCCCGACCCGGTGGGTGCGCTCTATCAGGGCTTCCCATTCCTCCATGCGGCGAGAAACATCGACGGCCAGATCAGGGTCGACATCATAATAATCGGCAATGGCATAGGGAGAGCCCGCCTTTCCCTTTACAATTTCCGCATGCTGGCACGGGATTCCGTATAGAGAATGGTCTGTCTGGGAGGCATGGCGGATAACGCCGGTATACCACACGGTGGTCGCACCAAGACTCTTTATCTGCCTGAGGGTCGGCTCGTCGATGTCGGCAAACTTGCCACAACCGTTCTCAGCAACTGTCCCCCATGCTCTACGCGTGAGGTTACGGTTGCCGAAAAGGCGTGTAAACAATTGATAAATAATGATCTTTTTCATGGAGAAGCCCTGAAAAGAGAGGGGCTGAGCCTTTCTCCCACTATGCGATACCGTGGACGGCAACATTGCGGTCAATGCGTCCTATCATGCCCTGCAGTGCCTGACCGGGACCACACTCCGTGAAGTCGTCTGCTCCGTCGGCAATCATCTGCTGTACGCTGGCTGTCCAACGGACGCTGCTTGTCAACTGTGCGATGAGGTTCTGCTTGATTTCTGCCGGGTCGGTATGGGGCTTGGCATCCACATTCTGGTATACCGGACACTTCGGAGTATTGAAGCTGGTCGTCTCGATGGCCTCCTGAAGCTCTTCCTGAGCCGGCTGCATCAATGGAGAATGGAAAGCTCCGCCCACCTTCAAGGGCAGCGCACGCCTTGCTCCGGCCTCTTTCAACTTCTCGCAAGCGGCGTTGACAGCCTCTACATCGCCCGAAATAACAAGCTGACCGGGGCAATTATAGTTAGCGGGAATGACCACTTTGCCCCCTGCGCTTACCTCTTTGCATATCTCCTCGACCTGCCCGTCGGACAGACCGATAATGGCAGCCATCGTTCCGGGATTAGCCTCACAGGCTTTCTGCATGGCATTGGCACGGGCGGCAACCAGTCTCAGACCGTCTTCAAAGCTCAACGCCCCGGAAGCAACGAGGGCGGAGAATTCGCCCAATGAATGGCCTGCAACCATCGAAGGCTCGAAGGCCTTGCCCATGCAGAGCGCGGAAATAACGCTGTGGAGGAATACCGCCGGCTGCGTAACCTTGGTCTCCTTGAGCTGCTCATCGGTACCGGCAAACATGATTTCCGTAATCTTGAAGCCGAGAATGGCATCGGCCTTGTCAAATAACTCCTTTGCCAAAGGACTTGTCGCGTAGAGGTCTTTGCCCATGCCTACGAACTGCGAACCCTGTCCGGGGAATACAAATGCTTTCATTCTTTCTGTTTTTAATATTTCTTTCAATGGTGCAAAGATACGAAAAAAAATCCCAATTACCACCTCGGTAACCGGGATTTAATATAGATTTGCTTTACAGTGCGAAAATATATTCTCAATTTGTGCTGATTATTCAGCCGCAGGAGCCTCTTCTTCGGCTACGGGCTCTTCCGCTACAGGAGCCTCCACAGGAGCTTCCTCGGGAGCAGTCTCTACTGCCGGAGCGGCAACGGGAGCATTCTCGGCAACAACCTTAACGGGGATTCTCACCTCTACATCTTTGTAGAAGTGAACGGTAGCCTCGTAATCGCCTATGCGTTTAGCGTCGCGCATGGTGATAATCTTGCGGTCTACCTCGATGCCCTTCTTGGCAAGTTCCCCGGCTACGGTCGCAGCATTCACCGAACCGTAGAGCTGACCGGTAGCACCAACCTTGGCCGCAATCTCGAGGGCGACATCCTTCAATGCCTCGGCCCTCTTCTCAGCCTCGGCCTTGGCAGCCGCGATCTTGGCAGCCTGCTGTCTCAGATTTTCCGCAAGCACCTTCTTTGCAGACGGCGAAGCGATGACAGCCTTACCCGTCGGGATGAGATAGTTACGGCCATAGCCGTTCCTCACATTCACGATTTCGTTCTTATATCCAAGTCCGATAATATCTTCCTTCAGTATAATTTCCATTCTATCTCCTCCTCTTTATTACTTCAACATGTCAGCTACATAAGGAAGCAGGGCTATCTGGCGGGCACGCTTTATGGCCTGTGCTACGCGGCGCTGGTACTTCAAAGATGTCCCGGTGATACGGCGCGGAAGGATTTTGCCCTGCTCGTTCAGGAATTTCTTCAGGAACTCAGGATCCTTATAGTCGATATACTTGATGCCGCTCTTCTTGAAACGGCAATACTTTTTCTTCTTCGTGTCAATAGAAGGAGCTGTCAAATAACGAATTTCTGATTTGTTCTGCTCTGCCATAATTTATGCCTCCAGTTTTTTAGCCCACTTGTCGCGACGCTTCTCAGCATAAGCTGCAGCATACTTGTCAAGTTTAACAGTCATGTAACGGATCACCTTCTCATCGCGGTGGAAGCCCTTCTCGAGAGTCCCTACGATGGTGGGCTCGCCCTTGTACTCGAACAGGCAATAGAAGCCTGATGTCTTCTTTTCGATGGCGTAAGCCAGTTTCTTCAGTCCCCAGGCCTCCTCGTTCAGGATCTCCGCACCGTTGTCGGTGAGCAGTTTCTTGAATTTAGCGACCGTTTCCTTCATCTGTTCATCAGACAAAACGGGAGTCAAAATGAAAACGGTTTCGTATTGATTCATTCTAATTAATAATTAATTGTGTAAAACTACTTTTTGCAAAATGCGGTGCAAAAGTACTGTTTTTTTTTGATATGAGCAAACTTTTTCGTATTTTTGTTGCCGATATGAAGACTCTATTACGAAAAATCGGCATGGTGCTTACCCAGAACAGCAAAATAATCGGCCTGACGGCGCTTGGCCTGGGCGTGATGCTGTTCGTCATCACTCTCTTCGTATCTGCCCCGAACGCCAAGGACAACCTTCTTCTCATTGGACTGGCCGGCATCCTGACAGGCGTCGTATTCCTCTACAAGACCATGAAGAAACGAGGCGGATATTAGGCCGCGGTGCCCTCCCCCGTCATGTCTCAAGACTCAACCACGACCATCCGGCCATCTACCACGCGGAGATTTGCCGAAAGGCTTTCTGACAGCTACCGCTTCCACGACGATTACAAGCAGCGTGTAATGTCGTTACAAACCGTGTGTAATCCTGTTATAAGCGGCTTGTAACCCTACGAAAAGCCGTCGGCGTTTCCGCATGGCACAATCTCCCCCTGCTTCCGATGCCACGACTATCATCGCCCGAAGACTTCGCTTTTTATAGAATAAAAAGTTAAAAATAAGACTGCCAAACGATTTTTATTCAAATATGCATGGTTTTTTCATTTTTTTATCGTATTTTTGTCAAGTGGAATATATAATTATTTTTAACAACTAAAAAAAGATCTATTATGCCAAGAAATTTACGCTTTTTATTCACGATGCTGTGTCTCGCGGTATTTAGTGGTGTGTGGGCAGAGAAAGTTACATTTGACTGGAGCCAAGTAAAAAAAACTCAAACGAACCTAACAACTGCCAATACTTATACCACCGCTCCCCTAACCTTGGTCTTTGACAAAGGAAGTAATAAATATTTCCCTACCGAAAACAAGGAAGGGTCTATCAGAATGTACAAAGGTACAACATTGAAAATCTCCGCGGCAGAAGGCTATGTAATTACAAAAGTCGTTTTTACGCCGACGGAGAAGACTTACAGTGCGACAAATTTAACCCTCAATGGCACAGCCTTGCCATCTGACAGCTGGGCTCTCTCGAATCCCGCGCGAACAATGGAGCTGTCTGCCGCTACCAACGCACGATTTAAGAAAATTGTAGTAACCTATGTAGCCGCGGGGGAAGATATTATTGGTATTCCAACGATTAGCGGACGAGACAACTTCCTTAACCAGCAAACGATTACCATTACCGGCCCGGAGAATTCCACTATTTATTACGGAATTGACTTGGGAGAAAACTTCAGCACTGCCGAGGGAGAGTATTCCGGAAAGGGCAATTCGCCACTGGAAGTTACCATTGACAAGACCTGCACGATACAGGCAATCGCAAAAGTAGGCGACAAAACCAGTGAAATCACATCCAAGACCTTCACCCGCCACGAACCGGTTGACAAGACCATAGCCGACTTGCACGGCATGATGGAAGACCAAGCCTTCATCAATCTGAGGCTGACCAATGCCAAGGTGGTGTATGTAGACGCTAAGAATGTCTATGTCCGTGAGGGCGACAAGGCTGTCTTTTTCTTTGTTACAGGCCTGAACCTCCCCCTCAACAGCACCCTGAATGGCAGCCTGGTGTGCGACTACGACTACCAGTATGGCGTCATAAAGGTGAAGGACAACAGTTACACCAATCTGAATCATGTAACCGTAACTGAAGCTACGACGACAAACCTTGACCCGACCGTTACCACCATAGAAGATGTATTGCAACACAAGAATGTGTCAGACCTCGTGCGTCTGAATGGTGTCAGCATCACAAAGGAGGGTGAAGGAGCAAAGGCAAAGTATTTCGCGACATCCGACGAGACAAAAATCTCGCTCTACGGTAACAACGCGGCCGTCAAAGATATAGCCGGCGACGGCAACACCTATGACCTGATTGCAGGTTTCAACAATATCTTGAAAGGTGTCGCAGGGGTCAAGCCGTTCGCCGTTGCCATACCGGTTACAGTGGGAGAGACCCGCTACACCACCTTATATTATAGTAAACTGGCATTAACGATACCTGAAGGTGCAACCGCCTCCACCTATAAAGTTGCGGACGGTAAGCTCGAGACCAGCAAGTCTTACGGGTCAGGCAAGCACATTTCAATGGGCACAGCCGTTGTCATCAATGCCGAACCGGGCAACTACGAGTTCCTAAGCACAACCAGCAAAGGCAACTCTGACAGCGCTAACATGCTGTCGGGCACCGATACAGAGACCATGCCGGAGGCTGACGCCAACAGCTATTTCTACTGTCTTTCCACGAACAATGCAGGCGAGATAGGCTCAGTAGGCTTCTATTGGGGCACGGAAGACGGCTCCGCCTTTACCAACGGGGCGCACAAGGCATACCTGAAGGTTGGCAAGGATGTGGCCGGCGGCGCCAAGGCCTACCTCTTATCGGGTGGAACAACGGGCATCGACACGCTCAAGACGACAGAGAAAACGGGCAGCGAAGCTATCTACAACCTCGCAGGTCAGCAAGTTGACGATAACTATAAGGGCGTAGTAATCGTGAATGGAAAGAAGGTTATCAAGAGATAAACATAACAAACCGACATGATGAAAGAGTGTATCAAACCAAGTATCAAAATCCTGAATACCCGGATTGAGACCTTAATGTCGGACATATCTAACACGCAAGGCGGTGAGCAGTTAGGCAAAGAGAACCTCACCGACGGGCAGGAGGCAGGAAACAGCGTCTGGAAAAGCTGACATCCCGGCCACACACTTAATCCGCGGCGAGAAACTCTGCCGCGGATTATAATGAAATCGGCTGTCCTCAATAGGGGGACAGCCAATTCCTGATGCTATCCGGAACAGCCCTGTCAGGCATCTTCCGGTACGATGAGCTTATATCCCTTGCCGTGGATATTGATGATTTCTATCTGCTCGTCGTCCTTCAAATGCTTGCGCAACTTAGTGATATAGACATCCATGGAGCGGGCGTTGAAGTAGTTGTCGTCCACCCAGATGGTGCGAAGGGCAAAGTTGCGCTCCAGAATCTCGTTGGCATGGGAGCAGAGCAGGGCAAGGAGTTCGTTCTCCTTGGTCGTCAGTTTGGTCTGCTTGTCGCCGATGGTCAACAGCTGTTTCTGCGTGTCGAAGATGAAGCGACCTATGCGATAGACCGTAGACTCCTTGTTTTTCTTGCCGCGGACACGGCGCAGGATGGCCTCGATACGCAGCACGAGCTCTTCCATGGAGAAAGGCTTTGTGATGTAGTCGTCGGCTCCGATCTTGAATCCCTCCAGAATATCATCCTTCAAGGTCTTGGCAGTGAGGAAGATGACAGGCATGTCGGCATTGGCCTGACGAATCTCCTGGGCAAGGGTAAAGCCGTCCTTCTTCGGCATCATGACATCGAGCACGCAGATGTCGAACTTATTCTTCAAGAATTCCTTGTATCCGGCTTCGCCGTCAGGGCAGAGTATTGCCTGATAGCCCTTAGCCTGCAAGTACTCACGAAGCAGCATTCCGAGGTTCTCATCGTCCTCGCAAAGCAAGATTTTCAAAGTTTCATCCATAATTTCTACTTTTAATTGGTTTATAATTCTTTGATTTATGATTCTCTGATTACCGGCAACTTGATGGTAAACTTGGTGCCTTTGCCGTATTCGCTCTCCACCTTTATTTCACCACTATGCAGGTTTACAATCCTTCTTACATAGGCCAATCCCAGCCCGAATCCTTTCACATCGTGCACATTGCCGGTGTGAACGCGGTAGAATTTCTCGAACACCTTCTTCAGGTTTTCTTTCTTGATGCCGACGCCGGTGTCGCGAATCGACAGGTAAAGGTGCTCTGTGTCGTTCCATGTCTTCAAATAGATGTTGAGCGGCCGGTCGGGTTTACCATACTTCACGGCATTGTCAAGCAGGTTGAAGATGGCATTCTGGAAGTGCATCTCGTCCACATAGATCGTGGAGTCGACGGCTTCTATGTCCGTATATATCTTCCCGCCGGTATGTTCCACACGCAAGGTAAAGGAGTTCGCGATGTTCTCCACCATCTCATTCAGGTCGAGTTCCTTCTTCTTGAAGACAGCTTTCTTGCGGTCGAACATCGACATCTGAAGCACTTTTTCCACCAAGAACCTCAGGCGTTTGGTCTCATCATTGATGACTCCCGACAGGTGGGACATCATCTGTTCGCTCTTCGTTACGCTCCTGTCGTTCATCATCTGAGCCGCCAGCGAGATGCTTGCTATCGGCGTCTTGAGTTCATGCGTCATATTGTTCACGAAGTCGTTCTTCATCTCTGTATAGCGCTTGGACCGGAAGATGATGACAATGGTGAAGATAAAGGTGATGAGCAGGATGAGCGTGAAGATGATACTTGGTATCATAAAGCGCACCGAAGAATAGATATAGCGGCTCATTTCCGGGAAGTGCACACGCACAACGCCCATCTTCGAAGCCGGGTCGTTGCGGAACAGAAGTTGGCTGTAGGTGTACTCCTCGCCCTCGCCCGTATAGTCCGGACAGCGGTAAACCTCCCTTCCGTCTTGCGTGCTTACCGTGAAATGGTAAGGGATGTTGATGCCGTTGTTCATCAATTCCGCCTTTAAATCTTGGTCGAGCATCTTGAAGTTGATGCGTTCGCGCAGGTTTTTGTCCGATGCAGAATAGAGAATATTCAGTACAACCTCGTCAAGGAGAGCCTTCTGATAGACATAGCGGTTCTTCACGATTTCGCCCAAAGACTTCGAGGCTTCGGAAATAGAGCCCTTGTCATCTTTCAGGATCATCGCTTTCGGCTTTGAGGCAGGGCTCGCAGAGATGGTCTTCAGTTCAAATGAAGAATAGGCAGTGCCGTCTTTTCCCGCCATGGAATATTGATGTGAGGTCTGGGTGGTGCTGTCGGAGATACTGCCCCGTGCGGCCAGGGAATCTTGCCTGTGAGCTTTACGCTCGGTCTCGTTCACATCTTTCTCAAGATATTGGAGGGTTTCGTTGAGCTCCAGATTCCGTGAGGCCTGATAAAGCGAACGGTTGACGCTCTCGTCAAACTGCTCCTTTTTCATGTCCACCATCTCCTGGATATACTTGAGCTGGAGGAAAAGCAACATCATGAAAGATACTCCCATAATGGCAGCTATTGTCCATATCGTTCTCTTCTTCATATTCGCAAAGTTAAATAAAATCTTAAATGTTAAAACCAAAAATGTTAAATATTTGCCTTATATTTAACTTCTTTAACCGTTTTAAGACATTATAGTTGCGAATAAGAAACTATCTCTTGGCATACAATAGTCCTAACCGACACCCTTATCGGCCCTTTATGGCACAAAACCAGACAATTTATTTCTCTTTTGAATTTTAATTCTTATCTTTGCAGAAAAAGAAAACTATGAGAATACCAATCACCTTATGCCTGATATTCAGCCTTTCCTTATCGCCGGCAGAGGCGCGGATACCGCAAAAGAAAGCGATTCCCGCCTACCAGTGGCGCGGACTGATGATCGATGTCTCGCGGCATTTCTTCCCCATGGACTTCCTCAAAAAGCAGGTAGATCTCTGTTCACGATATCATATCAACAAGCTTCATTTACACCTCACGGATAACGGAGGATGGCGTCTGGAGATTCAACAATACCCCAAACTGACGCAGGCCGGGGCATGGAGAAGCGAGGAAGACTGGGGCAAATGGTGGATAGACGGACAACGCGACTATACCCACCAAGGTGCCCCTGGTGCCTACGGCGGTTACTATACGCAGAAAGAAATGCGCCAATTAGTGAAATATGCTGCCCGGAAAGGTATCGAGATTATCCCGGAAATAGAAATGCCCGGACATTCCGACGAGGTTCTCGCGGTCTACCCGGAGCTGGGATGCGTCGACGAAACCACGGGGAAAGTCAACCTGTCAAGCGACTTGTGCCCTTCCAATCCGGCAACCTTCGCTTTCCTCACGAATGTCCTGAAAGAAGTGATGCACATCTTCCCCTCCCGATATATACACATCGGAGGCGACGAGGCAGAGATGAGCGCATGGAAAAGCTGCCGGAATTGCCGGGCCTATATGCGTGCGCATCATATAAAAGAGGTGTCCGGCCTCCAGACCATGCTTATCGACCGCATCGACTCGTTTCTGACTGCCAACGGCCGATCGCTCATCGGCTGGGACGAACTGTGTACTCTCTCTCCCGCCCCGTCGGTTATCAAAGGAAACCCAAAGACCATCATGGTCTGGCAAGATACCAAGTATGCCCGCCAGGCCATCCAGCAAGGCTTCAATGTGATTATGGCTCCGAACCGATATTGCTACATCAACAATCCGCAGGATGCACCGGAGCTGGGCGTATCAGAGCGCACCAACTATCTGCCCCTCAAGCAGGTCTACAGCTTCAATCCCATCCAAGGACTCACGCCAGCAGAGGCTTCCCATGTTCTCGGAATCGAGGCGGCAGTATGGACGGAACAGATAGAAACGCCCCAAGAAGCCGAGTGCGCCATCTTTCCCCGTCTCTTGGCCATTGCCAAAATAGGGACGAAAAGCAAGCCCAAGCCTTATAAAGAGTTCCGCGAATATGCCTTGAAAGAGGTGGACAAGCTAAGGGCAGAAGGAGTCAATGCCTTCGATCTCTCCAAGGAAAAAGGCGACCGACCCGAAAGTCTGCTCCCCGCCGGCCACCTTGCCACGACAGCCAAGGTTACCTACAACAAGCCCTACAGCCCACGCTACGAGGCAAAGGGCACCACAACCCTGACCGATGGACAACGGGGAGGATGGACACACTCCGACCAAAGATGGCAAGGCTTCATAGGCAGCGACGGCTACTGCATGGATATCACCCTCGACCTGGGAAAAGAGCAATCGTTTGAGAGCGTCCGGATGGACTTCATTCAGAATGCCGGTGCCTGGATTTTCCTTCCGGAGGAACTGATAATCTCTGTCTCCGACGATGGCAGCAACTTCAAGCAGATTCATCAGTCGCATCAAGAAAAGATAACGAAACGCTACCTTAACTTCGTCTGTCTCGGCTATCAAGGCAGTCCTCAGAAAGCACGCTACATCCGCATACAGGCCAAGAGTCAGGGCAAAGACGCCTGGATGTTCACGGATGAGATCATCGTGAGATAGAATCTCCCGCATCCCCGAGTGTATCTGGCAAGGCGCCCATCCGCTTATATGCGGATGGGCGCCTTGCTTTTCTCCTGCCATAACCCGCAGAAACAAAACCCTCCGAAAAGCAATCGCTGCTTCCCGGAGAGATAAAAGTACTTTAGTTATTTGAAAATAATGTTATTATTCGTCCTCGTTAGCCTGTTCAGCCTCATGGTCCGCAATCAGCTTAGACTGGATTTCGTTGGGCACAAGCTCGTAAGAAGAGAACTTCGTGGTAAAGCTTGCGCGGCCGCCAGTAAGCGAACTCAGCGAAATAGAGTAGCTTGCCAACTCCTTCAGGGGAATCTTGGCTTGCAGCTTCTGGTATCCGGCTTCACTGTCCATGCCCATGATGAGAGCACGACGACCCTGTAAGTCGCTCATCACATCGCCCATGTAGTCAGACGGAACGAATACCTCAAGGTCGTAGATCGGCTCCAGAATCTTAGGACCGGCGTTCTTGAACGCGTCGGAGAACGCATGGCGGGCAGCCAGCGTGAATGAAAGCTCATTGGAATCCACAGGATGCATCTTACCGTCGTAGACCACTACGCGCACATCACGGGCATAGGAACCCGTCAACGGACCATGCTCCATGCAGTCCATGACACCTTTCAGGATGGCCGGCATAAAACGGAGGTCGATCGCGCCGCCGACAACGGAGTTCAGGAAAACGAGCTTTCCGCCCCACGCAAGGTCTATTTCTTCCTTGCTCTTGATGTTCATCTTGAACTCCTGACCGTTGAAATTGTAGGCTACCGGATCTGGCATGCCCTCGGCATAAGGCTCCACAATCAGGTGAACCTCACCAAACTGGCCGGCTCCGCCTGACTGTTTCTTGTGTCGGTATTCAGCTTTAGACTTCTTCGTGATGGTCTCACGATAAGGAATCTTCGGCTCGTCGAACTGCATGGGGATCTTCTCGTTATTCTCCATACGCCACTTCAAAGTGCGCAGATGGAATTCTCCCTGCCCGTGGACGATGGTCTGGCGGAGTTCCTTAGACTGCTCTATCACCCATGTCGGATCTTCCTGACGCATCTTCAGAAGAGCCGCCATCATCTTTTCCGTATCTGCCGAATTTACGGCCTTGACAGCGCGGGAGTACTTGCTGTTAGGATATTTTATGAAGTCGAAGCGCTGCTCCGCCTCCTTGGCGTTAAGGGTGTTCCCGGTCTTCACATCCTTGAGTTTCACCGTACATCCTATATCGCCGGCATTGAGCAGGTCTACCGGAATACGGTTGGCACCTGCGCAGGCATAGATCTGCCCCATGCGCTCCTTGCTGCCGCGGTCGGCATTGGTCAGATCATCACCCGGCTTCACGGCTCCACTCATCACTTTGAAGTAAGAAACCTCACCGATATGGGGTTCCATTCCTGTCTTGAAGAAGTACAGACTCTCAGGGCCGTTGCTGTCGGGAGTAACCTCCTCCCCGCGCGTGTTGTGCACTTTCGGCATATCGCTGACGAAAGGCACCACATTGCCGAGGAACTCCATCAGCCGCTGGACGCCCATATCCTTCAGACCACCGACACAGAACACGGGGAAGACGCTGCGCGTAATCAACCCCTTACGGATACCTTCGCGCATCTCGTCCTCGGTGAGCGTCTCGCTCTCGAAGAACTTCTCCATCAGAGCCTCGTCGTTCTCGGCAGCAGCCTCCACGAGAGCCTTGTGCAGTTCCATGGCCTTGTCCAGCTCCTCGGCGGGAATTTCCTCCCGCTTCGGAGCCCCGCCCTCGGCTCCCCAGGAGAGCTTCTTCATGATGAGCACATCGATGATTTCATGGAAGTCGGGCCCCGTCTGGACGGGATACTGTATCTGCACGCACTTCGGTCCGTAGATATCCCGCATGGTATTCATAAGGTTGTCGAAGTCGCACTTGTCTGAATCCAGCTGGTTGATGAGGAAGATAACGGGCTTCTTCAGTTTCTCCGTATAGCGGAAACAGTTCTGCGTGCCCACCTCGGGACCGTATTGGCCGTTGATGACGATAACCGCCTGGTCGGTAACATTCATGGAAGTGATGGCCCCCCCGACGAAGTCATCAGCCCCCGGACAATCTATAATATTGAGCTTCTTGTTATTCCACTCTACATGGAATACGGTCGGGAAAACCGAATAGCCATACTCCAGTTCCACTGGGAAGTAGTCGCTCACAGTATTCTTTGCAGCTACACTACCGCGGCGTTTGATGATGCCGGCTTCATACAACATACTTTCGGCAAGAGTGGTCTTGCCGCTACCCGCACTGCCAAGCAAGGCAATGTTCTTGATTTCGTTAGTCTGATATACTCTCATATCAAAAGATTTAAGTTATTAGTATTATATTTCCAATCACGGCAACAGGACTCTACGCCCTTGGCTTGCAAGTCCTCGGAAAAAGCGGAAAGGCGGTTTCAAGGTTTGGAGAGACACTACTCACATCCTGCTGCCCCATGGCTTCGCCGAACTTCCCCGTCTTTTTTTCTGCCGTTAAAGATAGGCATTTTTGAAGAAAGCGCCAAAGAAAATCACGGAAAACCACCAATCTTTTAATAGTAATTAGTATTTTTGCAGGAAAAAGATGGCCGGCCTCTATGTCCATATTCCGTTTTGCGAGTCGCGATGCGTCTATTGCGGATTCTACAGCACCACCCTTTCCGCGCTGCGGGAGAGGTATGTAGAGGCTATATGCAAGGAAATGGAGCTGCGCAAGGGCGAGTGTCCCGAGCCCATGGAGACCGTCTACTTAGGCGGGGGCACGCCGAGCGTGCTCTCCGGAGCAGAGCTCGACAGGCTGTTCCTATATATTAACAAGGTGTTTCTCAAGGGCAGCGACACCCGGAGCATGGAAATCACCATGGAGTGCAACCCCGACGACATCTGCAAAGACGGCTTCCGCCTGCCCCAGACGGTAAACCGGGTGAGCATGGGAGCGCAGACCTTCGCGGACGAGAGGCTCCGCCTTCTCCGCCGGAGGCACACCTCGGAACAGGTGAGGATAGCCGTGCACAGGCTGAGGCACATGGGCATCGGCAACATCAGCGTCGACCTGATGTTCGGCTTCCCGCAAGAGACGCTCGCCGACCTCAATCACGACCTCGACGAGATTCTCCGGTTGGGCGTCGAGCACATATCGGCCTACTCACTGATGTACGAGGAGGGAACCCCATTCTACCGCATGCGCGAACAAGGGGAGATAGAGGAAATCGACGAGGAACTGTCTCTGCAAATGTACGACACCCTCATCCGGCGGCTCGAGGAAGCGGGATTCGAGCAGTATGAAATCAGCAACTTCGCCCGCCCCGGCTTCCGATCGCGCCACAACAGCTCGTACTGGCATCAGGTGCCGTATGTCGGAATCGGAGCCGCAGCCCACTCTTTCAACGGCAGGGACACCAGAAGCTGGAATGTGGCCGATATCCGCCAATACATCGCCTCGATAGAAAAGGGCGAACGCCCGTCAGAGGCCGAGACTCTGGACGAGAACACCCAATACGACGACTTGATAACCACCTCGATGCGAACGCGTGAGGGCTTGGACATCAGGGCGTTAAAACCGAGATATAAGGAACATCTTCTAAAGCGGTCGAAACGGTTTGTCGACGCCCGCCTGCTTCACCTCGACGGCCACCACCTGCACCTCACGAGGGCCGGACTCTATATCAGCGACGGCATCATGAGCGAGCTGATGTGGTAAGCCCCGCCGACGGCAAGAAGACAGAAAACCGCTCACAGCTTGACAAAATCGGCGGTTTCGTCGCACAATTTCGGCGATTTCGTCAGACAAAACCGCCGAATCCGTCAGCAGCCCGACCGCAAACGCCTTTACGGGAAATCGCCGGGAAACAAAAAGGCCGCCCCCGTCGGGACAGCCTTCCGTGTTTCGCTCAAGAGGCCTCGCCGGCCTCCCACTCCCGGCAAAAGTATTCCTTGATGTCGCGGTCGATGTCCGTCACCGAGCGTTTGCCCGTTACATAAGGTTTCGCCATCTCGCCGAGCACATAGAGCACCACGCCTATCGCGATGGCCACGACAAGGTTCAACAGTTCGTTAGCCACCCATCCCGTCCGCATGAACAGTATCATCGCCACAATGGGGAGTGGTGCCAGGAGCCAGTCGCCCGGCGTATTAAACTTGCCGCTGTCGGCGCGCTCCGTCTTCAGGGGCTGTGGCGCGTCGAGCATCAGGCGGCTCTTGTTGGCCCGCCAGTATTCCTCAAAGTCCGAAAACTTTTCCCTGTCCTTGAATTCCATCGTCCAATGCTTGTTTACTGAGTTATGACTCCACATTCTTTCCCTCAATCAGGCTGGGGGCAGCCTCTTCGTCCTTGTCGTGCGGCAACAGCAGGTTGAGCAGCACGCTGACCACGGCGCTCAGCCCGATACCGCCCAGCGAGAAGCTCCCGAAGTTCAAGACGGCTCCGCCGATGCCAAGGGTGAGGGTTACGGAAATGATGATGGTGTTGCGGGTTACATTCAGGTTCACCTTGTTCTGCACGAGGTTCTGGATGCCCACATTGGCTATCGTTCCGAAGAGCAGGAGCATGATGCCGCCGAGCACGGCACTCGGAATCGACTGCAGGAAAGCCGACAGCTTGCCGATAACCGAGAAGACGATGGCCGTGAGGGCAGCGATGCGGATTACCTGAGGATGGGTTACCTTCGTAATCGACATCGCCCCCGTTACCTCGCTATAAGTGGTTACCGGAGGACCGCCGAGGAATGATGCCGCCAGACAGGCCAGTCCGTCGCCCAGCATGGTGCGGTGAAGTCCCGGATCTTTCACGAAATCCTTCTGCGCTACCGCCCCCACGACATACACATCGCCGATGTGCTCAATGACAGGAGCGATGGCCACGGGAATCATATACAGGAAGGGCTCCCACGCAAACGGAGGTATCCGGAAGTGGGCTATCGACGGCGGCAGGGCAAACCACGGCGCCGCGACAACGCCACTCAGGTCTACCACGCCCATGCAGAGGGCCACAATGTAACCCACGATCAGCCCGCACACCACGGGAACGAGCTTCAGGAGCCCCCGGGCAAAAGTGAGCACGAGGATGGCCGTTATCAGCGAGACGAAGGCGAGGCCCCAGTTTTCTTTGGCCATATTCACCGCCGAGCCCGAGAGAGTCAGTCCGATGAGGATGATGACGGGGCCGATGACCACCGGGGGAAACAGTCTGTCGAGCAGCTTCTTACCCTGCCAGCGGATGAGCGCGCTCACGATGAAGTAGACCAGGGCCACCCCCACTATGCCTGCAAGCGTGCCCGGCATTCCCCACTGCTGGGAAGCCGCGATGATGGGGGCGATGAACGCGAAGCTGGAACCTAAAAAAATAGGTACCTTCCCTTTCGTTACGAGATGAAAGATGAAAGTACCTAATCCGGCCGTAAACAAGGCTGTGGCGGGACTGAGCCCCACGAGCAGCGGCACGAGGACGGTTGCCCCGAAAGCGACGAAGAGGAATTGCACTCCCACGATTCCCTTCCTCATTGGCGTTAAGGTGATATTTTCCATAATTGAAGACAAAATTAAGAAAAATCGGAGAAAGCAGGAAACAATTCCCGCAAAAATTATCTTTTTAAAATAAAAAAGTTATATTTGTCGGCAGAATGAACATGTCAACCGAAGAATTCCGGCAGGAAGTCTACCATGTGGTGGCTGCCATCCCGCGGGGAAAGGTGGTTACTTACGGCCAGATAGCGTTCTTGACAGGTCGACCGCAGAACTCCCGTCTTGTAGGCCATGTCTTGCACGGCGTGCCGCAAGAACTCTGCCTGCCCTGCCACAGGGTCGTGAACGGAAGCGGCCGCCTTGTACCGGGATGGACCGGGCAGCGAGTGCTCCTCGAGGGAGAAGGCGTGGAGTTCCGGCCTAACGGTCATGTGGACCTCAAAGCCTCGCAATGGAAGTTCATGGAAACGGATATTCAGGATTTCCCCGGACCGCCCGTGAGGTTTTAAAATCAGTCTCACTCCGGGGGTGGACTATCGACGGACAGCCTCAAAGGGCGTTCTATTTCCTGAAAACAAAAATTCCGGACAGACGAAGAAGGTTTCTTTAATTTTTCGTACCTTTGCAAACAGAAAACGAAAAGGTAAAGATGCAGAACCAGTTTTGCAGAACCCAGTTCCTGTTAGGCAAGCCTGCCATGCAAACGCTTGCCGCCTCGCGCGTGGCCATTTTCGGCATTGGCGGCGTAGGCGGGCATGCCTTGGAGGTCTTGGCACGAAGCGGCGTGGGCAGCATAGATATCTTCGACAACGACCGGGTGTGCCTGACGAATGTCAACCGGCAGATTCTCGCGCTCCTTTCCACCGTGGGACAATACAAGGTGGAGGTGGCGGAAGCCCGCATACACGACATTAATCCCGACTGCACGGTCGGCAAACACCCCCTATTCTATCTGCCGGAAAATGCCGGAGAGGTAGACCTCGGCCAGTTTGACTATGTGGTGGACTGCGTCGATACGATAACGGCAAAGATCGAGCTTGCCAGGCGTTGCCACAGCCTCGGCGTCCCCCTGATCTCAAGCATGGGCGCGGCCAATAAGCTCGACGCCACGGCCTTCCGTGTGGCTGATATCTACAAGACCAATATAGACCCGCTTGCGAAGGTTATGCGAAAAAGGCTTCGCAAGCTCGGAATCCCCCATCTCAAGGTGGTTTACAGTGAAGAAGAGCCGTTGAAGCCACTGCAAGACGAAGCCCCCATGGCAGAACCACAGGACAACGGCCGCTGCTGCCGGAGCATTCCGGCAAGTAATGCCTTCGTTCCCGCGGCAGCAGGACTTATCATCGGCGGCGAAGTGGTAAAAGACCTGATTCGGAAAGCGGGCACCCTGCGGACAGAAAGCACCGGAGAGAAGAGCCTCTCCGGCTCCCGCTAAGTCTCCTCGAGGAGTTCCATGTCTTCCGCCGTGTCTACAGGGAGAGGATAGTTCACACTCTCCTTGACGCCCAACTTCTTCATTTGGTTGGCTTTCTGTACGATGCCCTGCCGTCCGGAGACGGTGGTATCCAGACCATCGAACGACTTGGTGAAAGCGTCAAGATTCCGTTTCATCCTCTGATATTCTCCGAGAAACTTGCCCACACGCTTGAGAAGTTCATCGGCCAAGAGGAAAACGAGCTTCTGATTTTCCGCCTGCTGATACTGCCTCCATGCGATGTCAATGACTTTGAGGACGGCCATCAGATTCTCCTGACTGGTAATAAAGACCTTGTTGTTAAACGCCTCGCTCCATAGATTGGGGTCTTCCTTGAAGCTCAACTGGAGCGCACCCTCGTAAGGAACATACATGATGACGAAGTCTACCGCCGTCCGACCTTCCTTCACGAAACGGCTGTAATCCTTTCCCATCAGATTCTTGTACTGCCCCTTGACGCTCTCGACCACCTTCTTGGCATAGATCTTGCGGCTCGCGTCGTCCTCAGCCTCCACAAAATGCTTGTAGGCATCGATAGACATCTTGGCGTCGATGAACACATCTTCTCCGTTCGGATAATGCAACACGGCGTCAGGGCGATAATTATCGGTGCCTTCAGCCGTAACCGTTACCTGCAGGTCGAAGTCCGTTCCTTCCTGCATTCCCTGGGCAAGCAGCAGATTGCGAAGCGTGTGCTCACCCCAGTTGCCCTGTATCTTGTTGCCCCCCTGCATGACATTCGAAAGGCGGGTGGCCGTCTTGTCCATGCGCTGCGTCTGCAACATCATCTGCCGGATTTGCTCCGTGATGGAAGAGGTGGTCTCCACCGTCTTCTCATTCGTATGCTTAATGGCCTCCTGAAGCTCGGCCACCTTGTCTTTGAGGGGCTTGGTAAGAGCATCGATGGAGTTCACATTCTGGGTCTTCAACTTGTCGGAAGTCTTATCGAGAACCTCCTGCGCCAGATTGGTGAACTGCTCTTGAATGGTCTTCAATTGCTGTTCGAACTGCTCCCGGCGGAGTTTTATCTCCTCGCTGCTGCTCTTCCGCTCCGCTTCCAGCTGCGACTGCATGCCGCCCAGCTCCACTTTGGCCTGAGTGAGCTTGTCGGCAAGGCCGCGAAGCTCGGCCTCAGCCGTGTTGAACTTGGCCTGCAGCTCTTCCTTCAACTGAATTTCGTGCTCCCGCCCCTGCTCCGCAAGCTTCAAGGCGGTCTCTACCTCACGCCTCTTCCCATTCATCCACAAAAAAGCTATCAGGCCTCCTACGACCAGTCCGGCTGCAATATATACGATTTCCATGCGCTGCTAAGATTTTTACTGCAAATATACGAAATTCCGATTTATATCCTGCATGTTTTATCCAGATATCTCTTCTGAATCACTCCACGCATGAGAAGATAGACGATGAGCGACAGCCAAAGGGCGTGATTATGGAGAACACCGACGAGGAGGGCATAGACGGCGAAGAAGCAAACCGCCGCTATGCACGAGGACACGAGCATGCCGCGAGTGGCCGTGATGCCGATGAAGATGCCGTCGTAAATGAAGGCGGCCACTCCTGCCAGCGGAATGAGCAGCGCCCAGAGGAAATAAGGCATGGCGGCATCGATGACCGATGCCTCGTCGGTGAGCAGTCCGAGGAACGAACGACCTCCCGCAGCATAGACGAGAGTGAACACCGCCACCATCAGAAGGCCCCAGAAAGCCAACCGGCGGCACACCTTGCGGAACTGCGGGCCGTCGCCGGCACCGTAGGCTCTGCCACACAAGGCTTCCGCGGCAAACGCGAAGCCGTCCATGACATAGGAGAAAAGCGTGTAGAATGTCATCAGCAGGGTATTCACAGAAAGAATCAAGTCTCCCTGCCGGGCACCGAAAGAGGTGAAGAACAGATTTACTGCCACGAGGAAAACCGTGCGGAGGAAGATGTCGCGGTTGACGCTGAAAAAGCGCGACATGGCATTGCGCACGAACACCCCTTGCCGACCGGCATCGTATTTGAGGAGCTTGCGGTAATGTCTGAACCATAATCCCAGGGCTATCAGCAGTCCCGACCACTGCGCCGCCACGGTGCCAAGGGCCACGCCCTCTATCTTCAGGCCGAGTCCAAGCACCAGGGCGAGGGAAGCCACGATGTTGATGATGTTCTGCAGGATGCTTACCACCATCGGGACGCGCGTGTTCTGCATGCCCACAAACCAGCCTGTCATGCTGTAGAGACCCAGCACCGCCGGAGCTCCCCATATACATATATTAAAATAGGAATGGACAAGCGGAACCACCTCGGCCGACGGATGCATGAGCGTTACCGACAACCAACGGAGCGGCCACTGGAAAATAAGGAAACAGAGGGCGATGAGCAGTCCCACGGAGAGCGAGCGCAGGAAGAGGCGCATCAGCTCCGGAAGATCTCTCCTCCCAAGAGCCTGCGAGGTCATTCCGCTCGTTCCCATGCGAAGGAAGCCGAAAAGCCAATAGATAATATTGAAAATCATCGACCCCACCGCTATGGCGGCAATGTACCGCACATTGCCCATGTGGCCGACAATGGCAAGGTCGACAAGTCCCAGGAGGGGCACCGTGATGTTCGAAATGATCGAAGGAACGGCCAGGCGGAGTATCTGTCGGTCAATGATCACTTTTCTTCGTCATCCACATTCCTTCGCCCGCATCGATAAGATGGCGGTCTTCATCGAGCCGATAGTAGGTCTTCACCTGATGGCCGTCGTCCGGGAAGAAACAGTTCAACTGGCCGGGAGTATAGTAGAAAGTGGCGTGGCTCGTACCCCCGTCCGATGTCTCGCTAATCCATTTGTCGGCTATGTGCACCTCGATATTGCCATATTCCGTGGCAATCTGCCACCTTCCGAAAACCCAATCGGGCGTGGGCTTGGCATCCCGCTCGGTTACCGAGGTGTCAAATGAGTCAGCGGGAATCTCCTCTATGGCCTCCACGGTGGTGTCTCCGACAATATCCTCAGCCGTATACGACTCCTCTGAATGACACGCGCGGGGGCCGAACAGAATAATCGCAAAAAGAGCCAGAAGGGCTATAAGAATGCTCTTGAAGCCACAGCCGAAAGGTGCTTTCTTCTTCTGAACGGCGTCTGCGTCCGGCCGCAGGCCCGCCGAATAAGGCTGCCGACCGGCAGGAGAGGCTGCGGACATCTCTGCCGCCGGGGCGGGCGACGGCTCCTCGTTCTGCCGAGGGCCGCTTCCGGCGTTGTTACTAACGGCTTGTAATGCGATTACAGACGGCTTGTAATGCTCTTCCTCGCCGTCTGTAACCTCAGCTGCATGCGCTGCGGGTTCGTCTTCGGGTAGTTCATAGCTGAAAGGCGTGCCGCAACGGGGGCACACGCAAGACAGCTCGCGCACCCCCGAACCTCGCCAGACCTCAAACCTATATCTACATTTCGGGCACTTTATTTCCATATTTTCACTCAAATCTTACGACTGCCTTGCGCACCATGCGCCATCCTTCGCCATCCCGGGTGGCGACGCCCTCCTCCTCGGTGATGATATGCCGGGGCATCGAAGCGATGTTGCCGTTCACCTTGCACACCGACTTCACGAACTGCGAGACGCTGATCATCGCCGTCGCAATGGCATCAGGGGTGTCCAGCAAGATGAAATTGCCATTCACGCCATCCGCCGACACGAGCTTGTAGATGCTCTTCCCGATCTGTTCCGTGGCACTCTGCCGGACAAAAAGGCCGTCGGCCGTCGGCGCGGCAAGATAGAACACCCGGGACCGGGGCTGGAGCCGTGAGGGCTCGGGGCTGAAAGAAGTGAGTACGCCCGCCGCCGGCTCGGAGTCAGAAGTCTCAAGTAAGGCTTCTTTCTCCTCCGCCCTCTCTTTCGTGGCGAGGCTCTCCCGGAGCTCCTCCACCTGCTTCCTCAGCCTCTTCAGCTCCTCGAGCAGGGATTCATGGGATTGCTGCAAGTCGCTGACGGCCTTCTTTATATCTTCCGTTTCCTGATTTCTGCCAAACATGATGGTCAATCTTTCAAATGTTCGATGAGGTTGTCGCGGATGCTGCCGATAATCGGATAGAAGAACACCGTGTCCTCTATCGGGTCAGAAGCGTTCCTGTCTTCCTGGTTCTTGTTCACGAAGTTCCAACCGTTAATCAAGTGATGCTCCAGATCCTTGCCGACGAGTTCCCGGAATCTGGCGAGTGATCGGTTTTCTACGAGGAACCGATCTACGATATGGATATCCTCGCACAATTGCAGGAAGAAGTCATTAAATTCCTTCACTTGCCGCACGATTGCCGCACGGATATCCTCGCGATCCATGTCTTCATAGCGGAGCGTTTCCATGGGGAGCATGGAATAGTTATACTTCAGATGGCTGTCAAAGTCGTCCATCAGCTTGTTCAGCTCTGCCACATGCTGGCAACCCGTGGCGTCGCGCACTTGCATGAGAGCCCCACGGCAGGTAATCTGCTTGGGCTCATTTTGCTCCATCACCACGGAGAAGCCGTCGGCGTCATACCGCTCACCGTAGACACGCTCGAAGACTGCCTGTGTAAGCAAATCGAGATCTCGCTGCGAGCCTACTATATCAAGCACTTTGCTTCCCGTTCCGCTAAACATCACGCTGCGGGGCTTCTCCAGCCGGCGATGCTTCATCATGCAAGCAACATAATGGATGAGCGCCACATAGAAATAGATGAAGGCTATCTTGCGGTCGCCGTCCTCGTTGAGGCGCGTGTTGTAAGAGAACACTTCGTTCCCGTTCACCACCTTATTATTAATCACCGAGAACAGGAAAGCATTGATATCCTCGCTCTTGCGCTTGGCCGTGATATCATCCAGGATGCCGTTGAGCTCCCCATACTTGTCGTCGTCGCTGTCGAAGAGCCGACGGAAATAGTCCACATATCTCACGAGCATCGGATTGGTGTCGCCATGGGGCACCTCGGAGAAGCCGTCGCCGAAGAGCACATTGGCCGCAAAACGGAAAGATGTGAGAAAGGCTGGCTGCTGCGCGTTCGACTCGAAGACAACGACATCGCTCGAACCGCCACCTATGTCGATGCTCGCGACGGTAGAAGCCGCGCCCCGGAACTGGCTGGAGCATTTATAGAAATAATAGGGAGCCACGCTCTCGGGCATCTGGATGAGATTGGCCTCCGTCGCCTGAATCCCGAATACCTCGCTGAAGATCTTCGACCAGGTCTCTCCCAGCTTGCGGATATTGCCCACTTTCATGCTCAGGGGATAGAACCACACGAGGCGGGTCTTGGCTATGTCGCCGTTTTCAAGGAACACCTTCGTGCGAAGCAGCAAGGCTATCTCCGTCAGATAGGCACGAATGCGCTTGCCCGTGGCTATCTCCGTCGACCATTTCAGGTTCGGCACGATGCGATTGCCATAGCCAATGCTCTCCTTTTCGTAGATGAACGGGATGTCGGCATCTCCCAAAGCCACGATATTGTCGACATTCACGGCATCCATGCGCTCGCACTCCGAGAGCACCGTGCGCTGTGGGAAGCCGTAGTCTCCACCGATTTCCTTCGGCAGGAATTCCTGTTTGATGATGACATCATAGAGCACCTGCGAGCCATTATACAAAGTTGCGAGCATCCGGTTTCTCCCTGCCAGGTCTATCCGCAGCGGCTCCGGCATGTCGTCGCCCTTCATGCACTCCACATGGGTGTTGGTCGTACCGAAGTCTACGGCGAATGTGAAGGCGTCATGACCGGGTATATAGTCGGGCCATTTGGGGCAGACTGCTCCCTCGGCCACCTTGTTTCCACGCTCGTCGGAGAGCGAGACATTGATGTAATCGAAATCGCCGGCCAGCCTATAATAGCAACTTCCCACACGCTTCTCCGACTTCAGGCTACGCTCGCGGGCAATGACATCATTGTCGGGAACCTGATTACGGTATCCGTTCTTGTAAAAATCAAGAGCCAGGCGATAGTTTTCAAGCATGCCGAGGGCACGGTCTACCAGTTGAACATTATACTGCTTCAGGCCCTGGGTGTGCACAAATGGGAACACGCTCAGTGCGAACGGCACGGTGATGAAATATCCCCGGTCGTTCTTCACATCATAGCCGAGGTCTACATTATGGGCCGCTACATAGGTGCGTTCCAGCGTGATATACCTGCCCTGCTTCTTTACAGGAACGCGCAGAACCGCCTTCACGCTCTCCACGGAGCCGGTCTGCGTGTGTATAAGTTCAAACTTGGGCCGCCCGCCGATGGTGCCCCATAGGTCATTCACATTGAAATATTTGAAGAAGAGCGGCTTCAGAGGCAACACGAAGTCGCAGTCGTCGGTCTCGCGAGAGCCTATCGACAGGTTCCCATCAAAGAAACAGTCGCCGTCCATGCGGTAATCGAGCTTGATGAGCGACGGTTGGAAGAAGTCGTCGGCCGTAAGCCATGGATATTGATGGCTCGTGGCGGGGAGCACGCGCTTGTCTGGAGCAGGCGCATAATCTGTCGGAGTGATGACCGTAGCATCCGTCCAGGCCGTCGTGATATAGAGAAACGGATCAGTCTGCGGTGCGTTCAGGTGGTTCTGGAGCACCAGAGGAAGCCTCTCTCCCACCTCCCGCGTGGGCACAATGACAAAGTCGCTGTTCTCAATGGCTTTCAAGACATCCTCCTGACGGACGCAGTAGAAAGGCACGCCGAGCACCTGGACACCCTCGTCCATCTGTTGGAAGTTAGCATCCAGATAGCCCTTCGCATGCTCTACAGCCTGCATATCCATGGCCTCGGGATTGCCTATCTCCTTGAGAATCGCGTCGCGAAGGCCTTGCGAGAGCATCTGAAAGCTTGTAATGAGATAATGATTCACCTCGCCGCAGCTCCTCTTAAGCTCCGGATAAGCCGTGAAGAGCGCATAGATATACATGACAAACTTCTCGTTGCGCACATGGAGCGGGCGCCAAAAGTCGAAGAGATTCACATTCTGCTCCACCGGCAACGGTATAGAATGAGGCTCCGCATTGGGCGAAGGCATGAACAGCGTTACCGGCGATGTGCTCCCGACAACCTGATTACCGTAGCAAAGGAAGTAAAGGCGATCCATTCTGTCGAAGTTGAATGCTTCCTTATCCTGCTCCAGAAACATCTTCAGAGTCTCGCCGAAGAGCTTATGCTGCGGATCGGACAACAACTTGGGCAGTTCCACATCACGGTTCCACTCGATGATATGAAGCCGGTTCTTAAGTTCCGGATATGAGAAGAAGAGCTGCGCAATGTCAAGGGCATTGGACACGAGCTTCTCATCCATGGCCTCTCCCTGCAGGACGGCATGCGACGCCAGACGGGAAAAGGCGTTCTTCACAAGGTCCATCTGGGCAAACGGAGACGGAATAGCCGTGCGCGGTTTCTGTGAAAGTCCCCCGTTAGGGTCGCTTATCATGTCGATTTCATCGGCATTATACTGCGTGTTCAACGGTATCCACCCCTCACCTGTGGTCTTATTGTTATAACTTAATATCTTGCTCATTATACGATTCCATTATATTTTTCATCAAGCAACTGGTCTAATGTCTCGTCCAACAGGTCGAAGAGCTTGAACGCCACACGGCCATTGCCATACTTATTGGCCTTCATGGCCTGTTGTGATGCCTTGTTAAGAGCCGACAAAAGGGTCTTGTAGTCGATGGCAGACTTAAATATCCCGCTCTTCGGCTGTATTCCGGAGATAGCTTCGCTGAGCTTCTCCGTGTCGAGGTTAAAGGGGATAAAGGCACGATGATTGCCCCGCAGTTCCTTCAACCACTGGCGATAAGCCACGAAAAAGCTGCCCGTCAAGGTGTTGAAGAACGAGGTGGAGAGGAATCCGTTGCCTATTTCAGGCCTGTCCTCGGTATATCCTCGCCCTATGTCTTGCTTCAGCTGATGAGTGATGTACATATAAGCAAGGTGGAACTTGACAAGCTGACGATTGACCAAGGAGCGCGTCGAGAGAGCAAAAGTCTTCAGGCTCAGCGTGCCTTTGTCTTCTGAAAGCCCGTATTCCTTGTAAATCGGGCTCTGCGCATTGCCGTCCACGGTAACGAGCTGGTCGTCGGGAATAGAGAGAAAGTCAAGCACCGACAAGGCTCCCACATACTCCACCACATGGGCATCGTTGCGCTGGCCGTTGCCTCCGGGATCGTTGAAGTAAGGATTCGACGGCACCTCATCTCCCAGATAATAGCAGGCATTGACCTTCGAGAAGGGCAGGTCTACCCCATCCTCACGCAATCCTGTCAGGTTATCGTGATAATAGAAGAGCGCACTCTTGGTCTTCGAGATAAAATCAGCCCGTGAGATAGGGCTGTTCTCATCCTGCTGCACATTGAAGTAAGGAAGCACGGTGAGCGCTCCTATCTTCGCGTCACGCAAGTCTCCGCGGTTATTGATGGCCGCATTGCGCCCCGCATTACGGATGTTCTTCACGATAATAGGGTATCCCGCCGCCCCTGTTCCACCGAAAATGCTCGACACGACGAAGATGCGGTCGGTCTTCTGAAACACATTCGAGAACTGGCGGAACTCCTCTGAGTCCTTAAACTGGTTCAGTGCCACGCTGCCGATGTTCGGACTTCCCACGAATCCGATATCCATCTTCGTGTCCAGCTGATAGCCGGAGAACATCATCGAGGCCAGTGCCTGGTTGGCCGAGTCGAGCGTGCTGTAGGAGATGAAGTCCTGAAATTTCTTCGAGGCGATGCTCCCCATGTTGAAGAGGAAAGTGTCGCTGAGGCCCGATCCGTTGGGAATGATGTCCGAGAGGCTGGATATCTTCACCGAGAAAAATCCCCGGGGCACATCCGCCGAGTCGCCATAGAGCTGATGGCGAATCTGCTTATACCAGCGCAGCAGGTTTTCCGTGCGTTTCAGGTCCTCGTTGGCCTTGTGAGGGTCGACGATGATGGGCACTATTTCGAGTGGCATGGGCTGTCCTGTTTCGTTCAGGGGATGGATGCCGGCAGCCAGCTGCATGATGAGAGGCCGCATGACGCGGCTTCCCGTTCCCCCCACTAAGAATATAAAAAGTCTCATAGTCGTCAGTCTTTATTCTGGTATCGGTGTATGGCGGCAGTTAGACGACCACCAGCGAATGGAGAACGACACCACGATAAAGAGTATCGCCTCGATGGCCAGGTCGACCATGCAGAAACTGAAGAGCTGCGCGCTGAAGTCATAGCCCAGCCCCTTGAAGATGGAGACGGGATAGGCAAAATTGATGAGCGGAGCCGCTATGCATGCCGCTATGAGCACGATGAGCCAGTGATACCAGCGTGAGAAGCTCACGCTGTTGACCACATAATAATAGATACCCGCAAAGCCCCATGCCACCAGGGTGGTAACGATGGAAACCGTGAGATACAAGTTTTCGTTATACATCTCGTTAGAGAATTCCCGCTCGTAATAGAGTGCCTCATAGAGAGGAGTCCCGAGCAGCAGGTAAAGCAGCGTAATGACTGCTCCCGCAACCAAAAACATTCCCTTCTTCATTTTATCTTTCCAAGTTCAGTTCAAATTCAAAATATTCCGGCTCGCCGCCGCTCATGCGCCTGTAGCTGTCATAGATTCCCTCCAGCAGATAGCGGAGTCCGAAGGTGGTGTGGCCGTCCACGCGCAGATCGTTGTCCGTAGAACTTTCAGCTATCCACCTGGGCAGACGGTTCATGAGCTTGACTTTCACCTCCTGATCGTGTGCAAATCCACTCATCGAAAGCACAAAGATGTGGGTGCCTTTGCCGATGTATTTCTTTTCGGCGGGCGTGGCATCCTTAGGCGTTACTCGGCGAATCTGCCTGATCTTCACCGCGTCGCTGCTCTCCACCTCATAGTTGGAGGCGTCGGTGAGATAACTCTCGTCGATGAGCATGCCGCTCAGGTCTACGGCAAGCGCCAGCTGCAGGTCGCCGCTGTTCTTGTCGAGTTCCACGCTCTGGATGCGCGTGATGCGCGACTCCTGCCCCCGCTCCGGCTGGAAACGGCCGCGGATATCGTCGTTGCTCAATAGGAGCGAGTAATAAGGCGCATACAAATGGCGGGCTTCATAGAGATACATGTTCTCATAGCCACGCAGAGCCTTGAAGTCGGCAAAGGCAGCCAGCTGACGGTCGCGCGTCAGGCGGGACATGTTGCGATTATCGCCCACGACCACGATGTAATAGGGCCGGCGGCCGTTATACTGCCGCACCGAGTTGTCGTAGCTATAATAAGGCCCGTTATACGAGGCATTCATCTTCACCACGAGCATGGCTTTCTTCTCCACCGCCTCCTTGAACACGGAGTTGATCATGCCCTGCGCCTCGCTGAACACCTTCTGCGGATTCACGCCCTGCATGTCCTTCACCGAATAGATCATGTCGGTAACGAGGATGCTTATCTCGTTTTCCTTCGTATTATTCAGCAAATCGTCGAAGATGGAGCGGAAGTCGGTATACCCTTTCTCTCCTATATGCTCCACCTCGGCCTTACCGGGCAGATTGTTCTGAAGGGCCATCACGGCCGCCTTGAACGAACCGTCGCCGCTCGGAGAGTCGTAAGGCGTCATCGAGCCGCTCTGCTCCAGGAAGATGCGGAACGACAGCGGCTCCTCATCGATACCCGCAAAGCTGATATCCTTGGCAGGGCGCCTGTGGTCGAAGAAGTCCTGTATATATTCCTTCACGGCCTCCGCCTTCAGCCCGTTCCCGTCGTAGAGGTCGCTGAAGTGGGCCTTGTTCTTGTCCAGAAAGTCGGCTATCCGCTGCCAGTCGGCCCGGTCTACGGTCTCATCCTGCCCTGCCAGTTCTGTTAACAGCCGGCCGAACTCTTTCTGACTCTTGTCGCCGCACGAAACCACGACGGCCGTCAGGAAGAGCGCAAGCAAGAGTCTCTTTGTTGTTTTCATCATGCCTTTAGACAATATATTTGTAAACATAGTTGCAAATATAATAAAAAATCGGCAAACGAACACCTTAAAAAACAAGGTTTTATGAAAATATGAATGTTTTTATGCCTCTTCTTGAAACTCCGCTTGTTTCCGTTGCCGCTGCAAAAGACAAGGGGCGGCAGGATTACAAGCGGTGTGTAACCTCGTTACAAGCAGCGTGTAATCCTGTTACACGCATCGTGTAATCCCGCTTCGGAACACAAAACAAGGAAACTTTCAGGTTTATTAGGATTCCGGACAGCATGCTTCTCGTTTTTTATTTGTATTTTTGCATTCCGTAAACGGATATGAAAATGAATCACAATCTCTATAAGCTGAGCAGCACGGCCTGTCTTGCGGTCGTCGCCGTCATGCTCGCCGGCTGCGGCGGAAGCAGGAAAAACAAAGACACAAGACCGGAAACGACAAAGAAAGAGACCATTCAGATTGACACCGCCTTGAAGACGCGCCTTGCCCGGTTTGCAGAAACGCCGAGGGCGAAAGGGCAGTTTGCCTTCTATGTATTCGACCTCACGGCCGACCAACCGGTGCATGGCGTCAACGAGAACCTGTCTCTCCCGTCGGCCTCCTGCCTGAAGCTACTGAGCGGAGTGGCGGGCCTGCACTTGCTCGGCAGCGGCTACCACTATGAGACCTCGATGCATGTGCGGGGCACCGTGGCGGATGGCACGCTGCACGGCGATGCCACCTTCAAGGGCTGCCTCGACCCTCAGCTCAATCCGGCAGACCTCAGCCGCTTTGCCCGGGCTCTCCAAAAGAGGGGTATCCGCAAGATAGACGGCCGGCTGATAGCCGACCTCGTCATCACGGAGCCCGTGAAGAGCGAAGCCCACTGGTATCCGTGGGATTTGAGTTTCTCCAAATACGGGCTCCTCTATAAGGGCTCTCCGCGCGTGATGCGAGAGCTGAAGCTGGCCATGAGGGCACAGGGCATACAAGTGGCCGACAGCCAGATAGTGCGGGGAAGGCTGCCCCGCGGCTCGAGGCTCATTTATAAATATGTGCGCCCCATCAGCATGATTACCCGGCGCATGTGGAAAAACAGCTCCAATACGCAGGCCACGGCCATGCTCTACACCATCGGGCACCGGGTGAACCGGCAAGGAGAACCCACGGCATGCGGCGTGAGCTATCTGCGAAAATTCCTCCGCCAGAATCTCGGATTCATGGCAAAAGACCTCGTGATACACGACGGATGCGGACTCTGCACCCACAACCGGCTCTCGCCGAAGGTGCTCACGGCCGTGCTCCGCTACGGCTATCATCGCAAGCCCATCTACCGACTGCTCCACGACCAGCTCTCGCTGGCCGGCACCGACGGTACCCTTGCCCGCATGATGACTCATCCGGCCACGCGCGGCAAGATTCGGGCGAAGACCGGAACGCTCTCCCACCCCTACGGCATCAGCTCGCTGGCGGGCTACTGCGAGGGCAGCAACGGCCATCTGTTGGCCTTTGCCATCATGGACTCGGAGATGTCGGTGCTCGACGCGCATGTCTATCAGCGCAGGCTCTGCGAGGCTCTCGTGAAATAAGCTGCCCGCCATTTGTCCCTCAACGGAAAAGGGCAGTCTCCCTGCGAGACTGCCCAAAAATCAATCAAAATAGGTTCTCAAAAGTGGAACTTTAAGTCTACGCCCATTTGGAACGGGGTGCCTCGCTGCGCAAAATACTCCTGTCTGCGGGTGGCACTGCTGCCGACGGCGAAGGTGTTATAGTTCGCGCTGGTCAGGTTCCGGGCCCAGAGGCAGAGCTTCACGGGGCCGAAGTCGGCGTCGGCATGGGCGCCGAGCAGCGCATAGAACTTCTGAGAATAGCTGTTGGCCTCGTTCCAGTAGGTCTTTCCCTGTGCGTTCATGTTCGCTCCGATGGTGATATTCCTGAGCCACGAGCCGCCGATGTCAAAACGATAGTCGGCAAGTGCTGCCAGCTGATGCTGCGGCACATAGGGCACATAGTTGCCACTATAGTCGAGCGCAACGGGCGCCCCGTTCAGGGTCTGTTGGTCCATGTACTCCTTAAACTTGGCATGCGTGAAGCTATAAGAGAGCGACCAGTCGAAATGATTGTCAAAGGCCGCGCCATGCAGGACGGCCTCCATGCCTGCACTATAGCTCTTGCCGGCATTGGTCATCATGCGCCCGTAGCTGAAGCCCGGTGCCATAATGGCTATCTGCTGGTTGCTCACCTGCATGTAGAAGGCAGAGAAATCGAGTTGAAGAGTGTGCTGGAAGAGGTTCAGATGAGTACCTGCCTCATAGTTCCAGCTCACCTCCGGCTCATAAGAGATGGTCTTGGCTATATCCTGATAGTCGGCTTCCGTATGTTCGATATTGATATCGCCGCTGGCAAACTGGCCCATGTCAATCCGCCGGGCACGGACAGCTCCCATGACATCGTTCTGAAGAATGTCGGCAAACATCTGGATATTGTAGCCGCCTGAACGATAGCCCTTGGTAACGGTGGCATATACATTGCCGTCCCGGAACCTGTAGGTGAGGCCGAATTTGGGGAGCAACTGATTGAAGTTGTCCTTCAGAAGGTCGGAGATCGACGAGGTAAGATAGCGCGTGGCGTCCTTGCCAAGCACGCTCGCACGCACTCCTATGAAGGTAGAAGCCTCATAGGCTATCTTCGCATGCGTCCAATCATAGCGCAGACCGAGCGTAGCGGTGAGGTTGCGGGTAACATCGAAGTTCGACTCATGATAGAATCCAAGGTTGAACTGCGGAGTGCGATAGATGCCGGGAGCACCCATCTCCACGCCCGTAACATGCACCCCACCGGCCTTTTCGATGGCGGCAGCGGCGGCGGCAGGTGCCGCCGCAGGAGGAACACCCTGTCCTATCATGCGTCTTTTAAAGGCCTCGAAGATGGCATTATACATCATCGGTTCTATCATCGGCTGAAGCATGCCATGCATCATGTGGTTCATGTCAGCGTCAAAGAACACCGGCCCGTCCGTACGAAGCCACTGGGCAGAGAAGAAAGCACCGAGAGTCCAGTGCCAGAAACTGCCCACCGGGCGGTTGCTTTTTAATGAAAGCTCATGCGTCATGGCGTTCTGGAGCTGCCATTGCTTTAGGTGCATGTAGTCGGCGGGCAAGTAATCTTGGTCCATCATCATGTAATCCTTCAGCCATTGATAGCTCGTTGTATAGTGCAAATCGAAGTGATTGGCCCTGAAGCCGACATTCAGACCAGAGACGAGCGTATTGCGGCGGTAGGAGCCCTGATAGGTGGAAGCAGGTGAATCGGCCTTTCCTGTCTCAAGGTTGAGCTGCCCGTAGGGGAATCCGTTCTGGTCTACATACTGGTAATCAGCGAACGCCTCGAGCGAGAGACGCTGCATCGGCCGCCACATCAGGCGAAGTCTGCCACCCGCCTCATTGAACTTATCAGCACGGTCGCCCGTCGTTTGGTTACGGAAAAATCCGTTCTGGCCGTCATAAAAGCCACCAGCGGAAAACGCAAACCTGTCGTTCACCTTATTATAATGGGTCAGTTCGGCATTCCGCCAACCACGCGTGCCCCATCCAAGTTCCATGTCCGTGCCCTGATAGGAGAACGGGTTGCGAGTGTACATGCGCACCATCCCGCCTTCGGTGTTCAGTCCGTATAAGGTGCTCTGCGGCCCGCGCAGTACATCCACACGGTCTATGGCATAGTAATGCTGATTGAAAGCACTCTTGCTCATCACCGGAACCCCGTCGACATAGATGCCCACGGCCGGACTGTTGACACGGCTTCCGATTCCCCGCACATACATCGACGAGGTATAGCGGGAGCCATAGCTGGGCATTGTGAACGACGGCACAAATGCCGACAGCTCCCGAAGGTCGCGCGCTCCCATAGCCGACAGGTCGCGGGCAGAATACATGGAAGAGCTGAGAGGCTGCTGGCGCAGTCGGAAACTCTCCTTAGGCTGGGTGATGATAAGGACCTCGTCGAGGTCGACCACACGGGATGTGTCGGCAAGCGACCGTCCCTCAACAGGATTCTCTATACCGGTGCCGGCTGCTTCTGCCGGCAAAAACACAGCGGCGGCAATGGCCGCGCACATGAGAGTCGTTATATTCATGACACTTTTCATAACCTTACGAGGTGCAAAGTTACGAGATTTCGGCATTACGGCCTATCCCTATTTGTGGGGAAATTGAGACCAGACGCCTACAGGTTTTCCGCTCCGCAATGGGGGCAGCGCCCCTTATGGTGGAGCTTAGCACCGCAATTCCCGCAGATGAAACCGGCTCTGTTGTGCCGAAAGTATTGCCGCAAGGCAAAATAAACATACGCTCCCAGAAGGAGATAGCCTACGAAATAGAGCGTGGTGAGGCTGAAAATGATATAGTCGACGGCACAGACGGCAGCCAGTCCGCACAGATATACCACGGCCTCGCCTAACGGCAACTGATGGCGGACATCGTCGACGGCGGCCAGCCCCACGATCAATATCGCCCATATCGATATGAGAAAGACCGAGAGGATGGGCGGAGTGGCAAAGGGATTGAGCGTAGGATGGAAATAGAAGTGGCGCCACACATCAGGGGCAAAGGTCTGGATGCTGGCATAGAAAGTGGCCGCCGAGGCCACGAGGAGCGTGAGGAGCGTGGGATAGAACGAGTCGATGTCGTTGAAATGCACGATGCGGGCATTGCTCCTGAGCATCTTCCGCATCAGATAGACGAATCCGATAGCAACGATAATGATGAGGAATATCAGCAAATGGACATCGGAGAAGGTGGAGATGAACTGCGAGATAGGGTCGTCGGGGTCGACGGCAGGGAGGAGGTCAGACTCGTGCACCCACCCTATCGTATGCTGGTCGCGTGCCACTTGCACCCAGACAGAATCGATGGAATCCGTGGGCAGCATGCGGATATCCGCCACCACGAGCCGGTCGTGGCGGCGCACGGTAAGCGAGTCGGTGGTAAGCAGCTCGCTGAAAGCCTCCTCGGGTTGCTGACGAAGCAGGACGAGAGAGTCGGCCCTCACCACGAAGTTGAAGTTCTCGGAATAGTGATGGCGGGAATAGAACGAAATGGAATCGAGCTGTTCGGCACTATATGGCACGGGAAGCGCATCGGATGTGGTGGGACTGCGATGGTAGCACGACGCCAGCGTAAGCGCCGTCAGCAGCAACAGAAGGAACTGCCGGACCATGGATTTACTTTTCTGCATAGATATTCATCTGACATTCGTTACACTTAAACTCAAGGAGAAACCGGCGTCCGTCGGGCAACTGCAGGGTAAGAGGCTCGCGCCAAGAGGGCTTGCGACCACCCCGCCTCACGCAATAACCCAGTGAATAGCGCAGGCAATGACGGCACTGCATGATGAGCGGACGCGCCGAAGGCTTTACCTCGAAAGCCTCACGAGGATGCGCCAGGCCGTGCTCCTCATAGAATTTAACGGCCACTTGGTTGGAGATATTATATAAATAGGGATAAGCCTTATACTCCGGCTGCCACCCGACCTCGGGAACAAGAGGGCTCACGGCCTCCTTCCTGCTCCCGGAGAACGGTTGCCGGCTGATCTCCACGCTCTCCACACACCTGCGGCGAAGCCCGGAGAGCAGGCTCGAGGGAATGAAAAAGGCATCGGCACCATCCTCTATTTTCAGCTCCCCGCACACATAGGGGGTATTGCCCAGCTTCGAAAGCTGCCGCCGAAGATTGTCGGACTGCGGACTCCGGGCTTCCCGGTGGTCGGCTTCCACCCGGCTTTCGCCTTTCAGAAGACCGTCTTTCGACCCTATCCGGAGCCGGAATCCGTCAGCCGTAAGGCCATATTCCATGACCACGGGGATGCGCCGTTCCGCCGTAAGACCGGACAGAATCTTCTCGAAAGCCTCGTTGTTGTTGCGATAGAGAGCAAGGCCCGGACGCAAACGGGGCGGCATACGCAAGGGGAAGAGGCGGTTGCCCTCCGCCCGGTTCACGCGGAAGCCCTCCAACTCATGCTCGTCATTGAGGAAACAGAGGCCGTCGCCGTTGGCAAAGGAGGCCGTTCCGGCCACAGTGAAAGAGTTGCCGCGCAATTCCTTCACCTTGCCCACATACTCGCCGAGAGCCTTGGGAGTATCAAAACTGGCGATATCCGGCTGCCGTCCTTTCAGGAAATAGGTGGTATAGCCACGGTTGAAAGTCTTCGCAAGGTTGGGCGTGAAATGATATTCCACCCGCCCCAGCGAAGCCCGGCGATATTTATCGGGATGACGGCGGATGAGGTCATCCAAGCGTTGCGAATAGGCCGAGACCACATTCTTCACATAAGCCACATCCTTCAGGCGGCCTTCTATCTTGAACGAAGACGCCCCGGCCTCGGCCAGTTCCTCGAGATGATCGATCCGGCACATATCCTTCAGCGACAACAAGTGGCGCTGATGCTCTATCTCACGACCGCCGGCATCCATCAGGTTGAACCTCAACCGACAGAACTGGGCGCACTCGCCACGGTTGGCGCTGCGCCCGAAACAATGCTGCGAAGCATAGCAGACACCCGAATAACTCACGCAGAGGGCACCATGGACAAATACCTCCAGTTCCATATCGGGCACCGCCTCATGGACGGCACGGATCTCGTCGACGGAGAGCTCACGGGCCAGCACGGCCCGGGCAAAGCCCAGACCGCGCAGCCAGCGCACCTTCTCCGCCGTGCGGATGTCGCACTGCGTGCTGGCGTGAAGGGCCATGTCGTGCGCCATAGACAGCGTAGACATGTCCTGAACGAGAAGAGCGTCGGTGCCGATAGCGGCTAATTGGTCGATTACACGCTGCATGTAATCGAGTTCCTCGTTGTATGTAATCGTGTTACAAGTAACGAATACTTTCGCCCCGAACCGATGGGCATAGTCGCAGAGACGGCCGATGTCCTCCATGGAGTTGCCTGCCGCAGCCCTCGCACCGAAGCGCTGGGCACCGATGTAGACGGCGTCTGCACCATGGTCGATGGCCGCAAGGCCGCATTCCAGATTCTTGGCGGGAGCCAAAAGCTCAAGTTCACGCATCCTGTCGTTCCTTTACGAGATAAAGGGAAGTCCAGTTTTCATAAAGCCTCAACGCCCACTCGTGCCAACTGTCGACAGGCTTGCGCGAGGGGTCGTCGGCCTCATAATAGTTTTTCGGTAAGTCTACATCGTCGCGCTTGCCGAGGTCGCGGCGATATTCGTTGTCGAGCGTGTAAGGCTCATACTCCAGATGACCGGTGATAAAGACCTCACGGGCATCCGCCGTCATCGCCATGCTCACCCCGCTTATCGGCGATTCGGCAAGGATTTCCAAGTCGGCATGCCGCTCAAGGTCGCCGCGCCGTATCTCCGTATGCCGACTGTGGGGCATCGGAAACTCCTTGGGAAAGCCCTTGAGGAGCGGAGCGGCGGAAAGAACATGCTGCCCGAAGACGCCGAACACCTTTCTGGGGAGCGCATACTTGGGCACGCCGAAAAAATGGTAGAGCCCGGCCTGGGCTCCCCAGCAGATGTAAAGCGTGCTCCTGACACTGGCATGGGCCCAGTCGAAGATTTGCCGCAGCTCCTCCCAATAGTCCACCTCCTCGAAGTCGATGAGTTCCACAGGGGCTCCCGTTACGATGAAACCATCGAAGCGTTCTTGGCGTAACTCATCGAAATAGCGGTAACGCGATTCCATATAAACTGCCGAAGTGTGCTTCGAGACATGGGTGCGAAGCCGCATCCATGCCACCTCCACGGGAGTAGACACCCCCTTGAGCAGCCGCAGAAAGTCGGCCTCCGTTACCTCCTTGAAAGGCATCAGGTTGAGAACGGCTATCCGGACTGGCCGCACACGGCTTACCATAACTGCAGCCGCTCCGACTCCGGAATGAACATCTTGTCGCCCGCCTTGACACCGAAAGCCTCATACCAAGCATCGATGTGAGGTAGCGCACCGTTCACACGCCACTCGCCAAGGGCGTGCGGATCACGCTTTACACGGTTGCGGATTTCCTTCTCGGTGATGTTCTGTCCCCACACGCCGGCATAAGCGAGGAAGAAACGCTGGTCGGCGGTAAATCCGTCCTTCACCTTGAGCGGCTTCTCGGCGGTCGCGTTCTTATAGGCATTGAACGAAACCTGCAGCCCTCCGTGGTCGGCAAGATTCTCGCCCAGCGTGAAACGGCCGTTGGCATTCAGGTCAGGAAGCACCTTGATGTTACTGAAAAAGTCGGCATACAGGTCGGCACGCTGCTTGAAACCTTCCGCGTCTTCTGCCGTCCACCAGTCCTTCAGGTTGCCGTCGGCGTCATACTGGCGGCCTTGGTCGTCGAATCCGTGGGTCATCTCATGGCCTATCACCACGCCGATGGCACCATAGTTGAAGGCTTCGTCGGCCTTCGGGTCGAAGAACGGATACTGAAGAATGCCTGCCGGGAAGCAGATTTCATTGGTCGTGGGATTGTAATAGGCGTTCACGGTCTGCGGATTCATCAGCCACTCGTCTCTGTCCACCGGCTTGCCAGCCCTGTCGGCAATGTGTTTGTCATGGGCAAACTTGCGGCAGGCCATCACATTCTCATAGAAACTCTTCTGCGGATCGATGTCAAGCTTGCTGTAATCAGTCCACTTGTTGGGGTATCCTATCTTCACATAGAACCTGTCGAGCTTCTTGTGAGCATTGGCCTTTGTGGCCTCGCTCATCCAGGTCTGGGCGTCAATGCGCTGCCCAAGGCTGACCTGGAGATTGGCCACGAGCTGTTCCATAATCTTTTTAGAGGTCTCCGGGAAGTACTTCTCACAATACATCTTGCCCAAAGCTTCGCCCATCGCGCTCTCTACTTGATTCGTCGCGCGCTTCCAGAGAGGATAGTCTTCCTTGCGACCACTCATCGTCTTGCCGAAGAAATCGAAGTTGGCCTCACGGATTTCATCGGTGAGATAGCTTGCCGAACCTTGTATAATGTCCCACTCCATGAGAGCCTTGATATCATCGGCTGTCTGCATCTCGATGAGCTTGTCCAGCCCCTGCATGAACGAAGGCTGGCCTACCACCATCTCCTGAATGAAATCCGTCTTAACGCCTTCCGCCTGTGCCAGGGCCGCGAGAGGGATGTTCGGATAACTGGCCTCAAACTCCTTCAGGGTCATCTTATTGTAATTGGCCAGGGGGTCGCGAAGCTCCGTCATGCTCTTGGATATAAGGGCCACCAGCGTCTCCTGCCTGAAGATGGCCTCGCTGCGCTTCTCTGCCTCGGCTTCGGTGAAGCCGTAGAGCCTGAACATGCGTGCGATGTGCTTCTTGTAAGCGTCGCGGATGGCCTTCGTGGCAGCATCGTTGTTCAGGTAATAGTCCTTCTGGCCGAGCGTCAGGCCGCTCTGGCTGATGCAGAGGATGTTCATCTTGACATTCTTTTCATCTGCCGCGAAGTAGGAACCGAACTGAACTCCATAGCCACGGTCGGCATATTTGAGCTGCAACTTGCGGAGTGCGTCGATGCCGTGAGCCTGTTCTATCTCGCTTAGCAACGGCTTAACCGGAGCAATTCCCTCGGCATTCCGACGACTCACATTCAAGGCCAGCTTGTAGAAATCAGAGAGTTTCTGTTCCGTAGAGCCCTGCTCGAACTTCTTTTTCTGCAGCTGGGAGAGGATGATGTTGATGCGTTTGTTGTTGTCCTCCTGTAGCTGGTCGAAGCTCCCAAACCGACTGTAGGCGGCCGGAAGCGGGTTGTTCTTCTGCCAGCCACCCGTTGCGAACCGATAGAAATCTTCTGTTGGCTTCACCGTCTTGTCGAGATTCTTCATGACAAGACCCGATTTGTTCTGGCCCATTCCCATCAAGGGAACCGATGCGAACATAGCAACCGAAAGGATTTGTTTCATTTTCATTTTACCTGATTGTTTTATATGTTTGACTATTTTCTCTTTTTAGTTTTCATTCTGCAGTGTCTCCAGCTCCTCCGAGAGCCGCATCCATCGCTCGTTTTCCGCGTCAAGAGCCTGTCGTGTAGAGGTGTATTCCGTTACCAATTCCATGTTAGAGGCATTCGACGGCTGCAGAAACAACCGGTCGAGCTCGGCTATGCGCACCTCCATCTTCGCTATCTTTCGTTCACTTTCGTCCACGGCCTTCTGAACCCTGCGAAGCTTCTTCCGCTGCTCCTTATGCTCCAGATACGACATTTTATTCTCTGAGGGCACGCTTTCCCGGGCTGCAGGGGGCTGGGGCGGCAGCGACTGACCTTCGAGAGCCTCATGAATCGTCTCGGCATGATGGGCCAGCAGATACTCGTAGATGCCCCCGATGTGTTCCCTCACCTTGCCATCGGCAAATTCAAACACCTTTGTTACAAGCCCGTCAAGGAAGTCGCGGTCATGGCTCACGATGATAGCTGTGCCGTCGAAAGCCCTGATGGCCTCCTTCAGCACATCCTTCGACGGCATGTCGAGGTGATTGGTGGGCTCGTCCAAAATGAGTAGGTTGACAGGCTCCAAGAGCAGACGGATCATCGCCAGACGGCTCCGCTCGCCTCCGCTCAACACCTTCACCTTCTTCTCGGACGCCTCCCCGCCGAACATGAAAGCCCCGAGCAGGTCGTTGATCTTGAGGCGCATGTCGCCCGTAGCCACCCGGTCGATGGTGTCATAGACGCTCACGCTCTCGTCGAGCAACTGCGCCTGATTTTGCGCAAAATACCCAATCTGCACATTATGACCGATCTTCAGCTCACCGCTGAAGGGAATCTCACCCATCATACACTTCATGAGCGTAGACTTTCCCTCGCCGTTCTTACCCACGAAAGCCACTTTCTCGCCACGCTTTATCGTAAAGGTTACATGCTCGAACACGGTATGCTCACCATAATCCTTACGAACATCATCACAAATGACGGGATAATCACCCGAACGAAGGCAAGGCGGGAACTTCAGATGCATGGTCGAATTGTCGACTTCGTCCACCTCTATCGGCACGATCTTATCCAATTGTCGGATGCGCTGCTGCACCTGTACGGCCTTAGTGGCCTGATAGCGGAAGCGCTCGATGAATGCCTTGGTGTCGGCTATTTCCTTCTGCTGGTTCTCGTAGGCCCGTAACTGTTGCTCGCGGCGCTCCTTGCGCAAGACGACATACTCGTCATACTTCACCTTGTAGTCCTCTATATGGCCGCAGGTTATCTCCAGCGTGCGGTTCGTTACATTATTGATGAAGGCACGATCGTGGCTCACCAGCACCACGGCACAGGATGCCTGGGCGAGAAACTGCTCCAGCCACTGGATGCTCTCGATGTCAAGATGGTTGGTGGGCTCGTCCAGAAGGAGCACATCAGGTCGCCGCAGCAATATCTTCGCAAGCTCTATACGCATGCGCCAACCTCCTGAAAACTCCCTTGTAGGCCGATCTAAGTCTGTCTGAAGAAAGCCTAATCCCGTGAGCGTGCGTTCCATCTCGCCCTGATAATTGTCTCCTCCCATGAGCAGATAGTGATCGTGCTGCTGGGTAAAGCGTTCCACAAGAGCCAGATAGTCTTCGCTTTCATAGTCGGTGCGGTCGTCCATTTGCTGTTGAAGGCGGACAAGGGCCTCCTTCATCTTCACGGTCTCGGCAAATGCCTTACGCGTTTCTTCGAGCACCGTGGTATCATCAGAGAGCTTCATCACTTGTGGCAGATAGCCTATGGTCTGCCCGTTAGGCACCGAAACGGCACCCCTCGTTGGCTGTTGAAGCCCGCAAAGTATCTTGAGCAAGGTGGATTTCCCCGCTCCGTTCTTGCCCACGAGAGCTATGCGGTCGCGGTCGTTGACCACGAAACTCACGCTCTCGAACAAAGGTTTTGCGGAAAACTCCACCGTAAGGTCTTCTACTGAAATCATCCTTTTACTGTAATTATGCTACAAAGTTACGAAAAATAGTTGAATTTAAGTTGGCATTCCAGCAGAAAATACTTATTTTTGTGGAGGCAATTTAAAGAATTATGGACGCATATATCAGAATCATAGCCAATGCCTTAAACCTTCGAGAGGAAGCGGTGAAGAATACGCTGAGACTACTCGACGAGGGTGCCACCATCCCTTTCATTGCCCGCTATCGCAAGGAACGGACAGGAGGACTTAATGAAATAGCGATTACGCAGATAAGCGACTGGAACGACCGCCTCAAGGAATTGACGAGACGGAAGGAGACAATTGTCAAGACCATCACCAATCAGGGAAAGATGACGACGGAACTGCAACTGCGGATAGAAGAATGCTGGAGAGCCACGGAGCTGGAAGACATCTACCTCCCCTATCGCCCGAAACGGCGCACGAGAGCGCAGGTGGCTCGTGAGAAAGGACTCGAACCTCTGGCACAATACATCCTGCAACAGCGAGGAACGCTCCGGCAGGCACCTCCCGTCCTTTCCGCCCTTATTGTCCAGACGGGCGAAGAGGCTGCCGTGAATGGAGCCATGGACATCATTGCGGAGCTGATAAGCGAGAACGAGGGCACGAGAAATGTGGTCAGAAGCGAGTTCCAGCGGTTTGCGGTCATCTCATCCAAGGCTGTCAAGGCAAAGCAGGACAGCGACGAGGCTGCGAAATATTCCGACTATTTTGACTTTTCAGAGCCTCTTCGCCGGTGTTCTTCACATCGTCTGTTGGCCATGCGCCGTGGTGAGAGCGAAGGAATCTTGCGTGTAAGCATCTCCGTGGACGAAGACAGATGCATCGATAAGCTCAAACGGCACTATGTCCACGGGTATGGAGAATTACAAGACATCCTCTCTACCTCCGTGGAAGATGCCTACAAGCGGCTTCTGAAGCCGTCCATAGAGAACGAGTTTGCCGCCTCAAGCAAAGAGAAAGCCGACGAAGACGCCATCAAGGTCTTCTCTGAAAATCTACGACAATTGCTGTTGGCTGCGCCGTTGGGCCAGAAGCGCGTGATGGCGTTCGACCCCGGGTATGCCAACGGATGCAAGATAGCCTGCCTCGACGAGCAAGGAGACCTCCTGCACCATGAGATCATCTATCCTCATCCGCCCAAGCGGTTCTATGCCCAGTCGACGATTGCCATGATGCGGATGATAAAAGATTTCCGCATAGAGGCCGTAGCCATCGGCAACGGAACGGCGTCGAGAGAATCGCAGGCGTTTGTCAAGGAGGTAGTCGACGAAATCGGAGCACTGCAGCAAGGCAAGCCGCAGGTCTTCGTAGTCAGCGAGGACGGGGCCTCCATCTACTCCGCGTCAAAGCTTGCACGAGAGGAATTCCCCGATGAGGATGTTACCGTGCGGGGTGCCGTCTCCATCGGGAGGCGACTGATGGACCCCTTGTCGGAACTGGTAAAGATAGATCCGAAGAATATCGGTGTGGGACAGTATCAGCACGATGTAGATCAGGCCAAGCTGAAGCACTCTCTCGACCTGACCGTGGAGAGCTGCGTAAACCTCGTGGGAATAAACCTGAACACGGCAAGCACCTATTTATTAATGTACATCAGCGGTCTCGGACCGGCCCTGGCGAAGAGTATCGTGGACTACCGCACCGAGAACGGACCGTTCAGCAGCCGTGCGCAGCTCAGGAAAGTGCCACGACTGGGTGCCTCGGCGTTCCTGCAATGCGCCGGTTTTCTTCGCATTCCGGATGCCGACAACCCACTGGACAACAGTGCCGTGCATCCTGAAAGCTACGACATCGTAGAGCAGATGGCCAAAGACCAGCAATGCACGGTGAAGGAACTCATCGGCGACAAGAGCCGTCAGAAGAATATCCTGCTCGAGCGGTATATCACGGCAGAGGTGGGAATGCCCACTCTGATCGACATCCGGAAAGAACTGGAAAAGCCCGGGCGAGATCCCCGTCAGCAGATCGAGGCCTTCGAGTTCGACCCGAGGGTCAAGGAGATTGACGACCTCGAGGCAGGTATGGAGCTACCGGGCATCGTCACCAACATCACGAACTTCGGTGCTTTCGTCGACATCGGCGTGCATCAAGACGGACTGGTACATGTCTCCCAGCTTGCCGACAAGTTCGTAAGAGATCCCAACGAAGTGGTAAAGCTCCACCAGCATGTAAGGGTAAAGGTCATTGCCGTGGACGAGAGGAGAAAGAGAATCAGCCTGACGATGAAACAAACCAAACAATAAAAAAAACAACGAACCGATATATAATTCCTTAATCAAAAGCTTTATATGAAGACTGACAACTATTTCTTTCCTGCAACAGACTTTGAGGCTGCCAAGCATTTCTATGGCGAATTACTCGGATTAGCCATTAAATTTGATTTCAGCCCTATGGGGATGGTTGCTTACAAAATAGGGAGCGATGAGCCAGCACTCATCTTGAAAGACATCACACGATATCCCGACGCTAAACCTGCGTTATGGATAGAGGTGGAAGATGTCATGGAGGAATACTCGAGACTAAAAGAAAAAGGAATTCAATTTCTATCAGAGCCATTCCGGATTAAGACTGGATGGGCTGTAGAATTTGACGACCCGTCAGGAAATCGACTGGGGATCACCGACTATAAAGTTATATAAGATTCTGCTTAAGACTGCTTTCCCCAAAAAGAGACAGACCGCCTATCCTCACGAATAGCGGCCTGTCTCTTATCTAAACGCTCTTCCCTAATAAGGAACACGCATCATTTTTACTTCACTTTATCCACTATGGCCTTGAAAGCCTCTGGGTTATTGACGGCGAGATCGGCAAGCACCTTGCGGTTGATCTCTATTCCCGCCTTGTGGAGAGCACCCATCAACTGAGAGTAGCTCATATCGTGCAGACGAGCTGCAGCATTAATACGCTGAATCCACAATGCACGGAATGTGCGCTTCTTGTTGCGACGATCACGATAAGCGTAGGTAAGACCCTTTTCCCAAGTGTTCTTCGCTACGGTCCAGACATTCTTGCGAGCTCCGAAATAACCTTTAGTGAGCTTCAGAATTCTTTTTCTTCTTGCCCTTGAAGCAACATGATTTACTGATCTTGGCATAATTTTCTTCTTTTTAAAGTTCTACTAAAAGTTAACGATTAACGGAGGCACAACAGGTCGCGCACCTGCTTCAAGTTAGCCTTGTCGACCAGAGTCTGGTGAACGAGGTTTCTCTTCTGCTTCTTTGTTTTCTTCGTCAGGATATGACTGTGGTAAGCATGATGTCTCTTGATCTTACCTGTACCGGTGAGACGAAATCTCTTCTTCGCGCCGGAATTTGTCTTTACTTTTGGCATCTTTGTTTGTTTTTAAATTGTTATTAATATAGGTGGTAAAGTATATACCAAGACTTTACGCACACATTTCTTTCTTTATCCTTCGGCCGTCTCAGCCAGTTTCTTCAGCGCGTCGCCACCTTTGGCATTGGCGAGCAGGCCGTTGGCCTCGGCGGCAGCTTCCTGCTCCATCTTGGCAGCCTGGCGTGCAGCGTCCTGCTCGGCCTCACGGTCGCGTTTCTGCTGACTCTTTTTCTGCACGCCCGCTTTCTTGGGAGCGAGATAGAGAAACATCTTCTTGCCCTCGAGAGCCGGCATCGACTCCACCTTGCCGTATTCCTCCAGGTCGTTGGCAAAGCGCAGCAACAGCACCTCGCCCTGCTCCTTGAAGAGGATGGAGCGGCCGCGGAAGAAGACATAGGCACGCACCTTGTTGCCTTCCAGCAGGAACTCACGCGCATGCTTCAGCTTGAACTGATAGTCATGCTCGTCGGTCTGGGGGCCGAAGCGAATCTCCTTCACTTCAACCTTCACCTGCTTCTGCTTCATTTCCTTCTGCCGCTTCTTCTGCTGGTAAAGAAACTTGGAATAGTCGATGAGACGACAAACCGGCGGCTGGGCATTCGGGGATATCTCCACGAGGTCGACCCCTTCCTGACGAGCCATGTCAAGCGCCTTACGAGTAGGCAAGACTTCTGACCCGTTATCACCAACTACACGAACTTCCCGTGCGCGAATCTGCTCATTCACACGGTACTGACTCTTCATTCTGTCATTCTTCATCCAACTATATTCTATTTAGCGGATGCAAAGGTAATGGTTTTCCGTGAAATAGCCAAAACATTCTGACATTATTTTTCATCTATATCCCGACGCTCGTCAGAACACATATGAGAGGCTGAAGTTCATGATTCCCCGGTCGTAGTCGTCCACGAACTGATAGTAAGTTTCCGCATTCAGGTGCAGGTTGCGGGTAATGTTATACTGCAAGCCGCCTCCGAGGTTCACTCCCACATTGGTTTTCGAATAGTTTACGGGACCGCGGTCGAGGTCATGACCCGACACGGCCAGGCCTCCCAGCGGATAGAGCTTGAACTTATTGGTGATGTGGAAGATGTAATGCAGGTTCGCGTTCACATCCCACGCCGACTCGTCGTCTGACTCGGGATAGTAGTTCAGGGTCAGTTCAGGCCGGAAATGCCCGTCGATGTTATATCGTCCCAACAGGCCGACGCCCACATTGGGGTCGTCAAAGCCATAATTGAACTTCACGCCAAACTCAAAGGTCTCTCTCTGTGCAAAGCCGCTCGTGCTCACGAGGGCGAGGGCAAGTAATAAAAACAACTTTTTCATAATCTTTCCTTTCTGATAAATAATAATGCAAACTTACGCAAAAATCGTGAGACCCGGCCACCTCGATAAAGTTTTTTATCTTTCTTTAGAAGAAATACATACTTGCAACCGGTCTCCCGACACAATATCCTGACACGCCCCGGCACGGACATCCGTGCGTTAAGTTTTGGAAACCGGCCCAAGATTTTGTATCTTTGCATGTCGACATTAAAAAACCAAGCAACATGAAAAACCAAACTTCAGACATCGAAATCAGCCTCCGGAAGCAGCCGAGGAGCTGGAAGCACTGCTTCAACGAGACATGCAAACAAAAAGAAAACTGCCTCCGCCATCTGACGGGAGCCTCACTCCCTGCCGACAAACTCTTCGGCATGGCCGTCTATCCCACCGCCGACAAAGGCGGCGCATGCCCCTTCTTCCGGGAAACCCGCACGATGAACGGCGCATGGGGATTCGCCAACCTCTTCAGGAATGTAAAGGAAAAAGACCACGCGGAACTGCGGCGACAGATGAAGGAATACCTTGGGAGCAACGGCACCTACTACAAATACGAACACGGCACGCTGCTCCTCACCCCGGCGCAACAGGCCTGGATACTCACCCTCTTCCGCCAGTTCGGCTACGGGGAGGGGCTCGCGTTCGAGCACTATGAGACCTTCACTGACTTCCGCAGCGGCAACTCGTAGGATTACACACAGCGTGTAATGCCGTTACAGGCAGCGTGTAACACGCTTACAAGCCACTTGTAACCCTCCCCCAGCCTATCATCCTGAAACACGCCAGGCCCCGGCTGCTCCACAAGAGCATGCCGGGGCCTGGCGTATAAGCATGTAACGATTACTGCTCGGAGAGCTTCAGCTGCTCTGCCACCTCGTCGTTGATGCGCCGGGCAAAGTCTTCCTTCGTCATCGTAGACTGCTCGCCCCCGCCCTGCTTGCGCATGGAAACAAGACCTTCGGCAGCCTCCTTCTCGCCTACGATGACCATATAGGGCACACGCTTGAGCTCGTTGTCGCGTATCTTGCGCCCTATCTTCTCGTTGCGATCATCGACGAAGGCACGCACATCACGGCTGTCCAGATACTTGCACACCTGCTCCGCATAGTCGTTGTACTTCTCGGAGATGGGCAGGATGGCCACCTGGTCGGGCGTGAGCCATAACGGGAAGTGGCCCGCCGTGTGCTCGATGAGCACGGCGGTGAAGCGTTCGAGTGAGCCGAAAGGCGCACGATGGATCATCACCGGGGTCTGCTTGGAGTTGTCCTCGGCGGTGTACTCGAGCTTGAAACGCTGCGGCAGGTTATAGTCCACCTGTATCGTGCCGAGCTGCCAGCGGCGGCCGATGGCATCCTTGACCATGAAGTCGAGCTTCGGGCCATAGAAGGCAGCCTCGCCAATCTCCTCGCGAGCGTTCATTCCCTTCTCTCTGCAAGCCTCCCGGATGGCATTCTGGCTCTCCTCCCAAGTCTCGTCGGAGCCGATATACTTCTCCTTGTCGGCCGGGTCGCGCAGCGAAATCTGAGCCTCATAGTCGTCGAAGCCGAAGATGGTGAATACTTTCTGGATGATGTCGATTACATTTTCAAACTCCCGCTTCACCTGATCGGGACGCACGAAGATGTGAGCGTCGTCCTGCGTGAAGTTGCGCACACGGGTCAGTCCGTGCAGTTCGCCGCTCTTCTCATAGCGGAACACCGTGCCGAACTCGGCGATGCGCAGCGGCAAGTCCTTGTAAGAGCGGGGCTTGCGGGCATAAATCTCACAGTGGTGAGGGCAGTTCATGGGCTTGAGCATATACTCTTCGTCCTCCTCCGGAGTATGGATCGGACGGAAGGCATCCTTCGAATAATGGGCATAATGCCCGCTGGTAACATAGAGACTCTTGCCTCCGATGCCCGGCGTGATGACCTCCTGATAATTATAAGGCTTCAGCATCTTGCGCAACAAGTCTTGCAGACGCAGGCGCAGAGCCGTTCCCTTGGGCAGCCAGATGGGCATTCCCTTGCCCACGCGGTCGGAGAACATGAAGAGTTCCATCTCCTTTCCTATCTTGCGATGGTCGCGTTTCTTGGCCTCTTCGAGCATCACGAGATACTCGTCGAGCATCTTCTTCTTGGGGAAGGTGATGCCGTAGATGCGCGTCATCTGCTCTCGCTTGGCGTCTCCACGCCAGAAGGCTCCGGCCACCGAGGTAATCTTGATGGCCTTGATCTCGCCCGTCGACACCAGGTGAGGGCCCCGGCAGAGGTCGGTGAACCGTCCCTGTGTATAGGTGGAAATCGTTCCGTCTTCCAAATCCTGCGCGATGTGCTCGCACTTATACTCCTGTCCGTCGGCCTCAAACTCTTTCAGGGCGTCGGCCTTGGATACATTCTTCCTTACCACGGGCTCATCCTTCTTGGCAAGCTCACGCATCTTCTCCTCTATCCTGGGGAAGTCGTTCTCGGAAATCGATGTGCCGGCGGGCGGCATCACATCATAGAAGAACCCGTTCTCAATGGCCGGGCCGAACCCGAATTGGATTCCGGGATAGAGCTCCTGGAGAGCTTCTGCCAGCAAATGGGCGCTGGTGTGCCAGAATGTGTGCTTGCCTTCCTCGTCCTCAAACTTATAGAGGGCGATGGTGGCATCCTCGTTGATAGGACGGTTGAGCTCCACCGTCTCGCCATTGACGCCGCACGATACAACGGTGCGGGCGAGAGCCGGCGAGATGCTCTCGGCGATTTGTAACCCCGTTACGCCCTTTTCGTATTCACGAACAGAGCCGTCGGGAAAAGTGATTTTAACCATAATACAACTTAGTTTAATTCTAATCAAATGCAAAAGTAACACTTTCTGCCGAGACAGAGACCATTTTCCGTGAATAATTCCACATTTTTTATTCCTCACGAAGATTTTTTCAGAAAGCATGACAGAGGACAAGGAATTAATCGCTATCTTTGTAAGGACATGACCAACAGCCATTAAAACCCGGACAATATGAAAAGACAATTACTGCTCATCGTCGTTATGCTGACGGCTATTCTCCATCTTCAGGCGCAAATGAAGGACAAGGAAGTCTCCATCATCCCACGCATTGGCGTGAATATGGCCAGCCTCAAGAATGTCTACGGGCCGGTAACAGGGGCGGGACCGGCGGAAGGCACCCCGCTGGAAACCAAGATGAAGGCCGGGTTGCTGATAGGATGCGACCTCGAGATGGAACTTTCCCGCCCGCTTATAATGGACATCGGGGTTTACTACAGCCAGCAGGGATGCGGGTTCAAGGACGGCCGCAAGGCGGCTCAGGTGGACTATCTCAACATCCCGGTGCTGCTTGGAGCCAAGCCGGTCAGGGGGCTCATCCTAAAGACCGGCATCCAACCGGGCATTAAGCTGTCGGCCAAAAACATAGAAGAGGGGCTCGTCAACAACCTCACCGTGAGCGTGCCCGTAGGCATCTCGTATGAATTCAGGCACTTTGTGTTAGACGCACGCTATGTCTTCGGCACCAGCCTGTTCGAAACAGAGTCGGTAAATTCGCGCAACAAGGTGATTTCCCTCACACTGGGTTATCGCTTCACGCTGGGAAAAGTGGCAGACTGGCGGCCGGAGTCGAAGTTCTATATGCCGGCCTCTGACGGCAATTACTGATTCTTCTGCTTGTTCAGCTGCTTGATAACGCTATAGGCATTATAGATGCCAAGCTCTCCGGCGCGGCTCAAGTCGCGTATTCCCTCCGCTTTATTTCCGTTGTAATAGCAGGCGAGGCCACGATTGTAATAGGCTTCAGCCAGCTTCCCGTCGAGTTCTATCGCCTTCGTATAGTCGTCGATGGCATTGGCATATTCCCTGCGGGCGGCATAGAAGTTGGCACGATCATAATACAAATAGGCATTCCGAGGGCTAAGCCTGACGGCACGGTCGAGGTCGTCCTTTGCCCGCAGCATCTTGATCTCGATGTCAATGCCATGGGAAGCATTGAAATTGTTCATCATAATCTGGCAGACGGCGCGCTGCCAATAGCCCATGGCAGAAGTGCTGTCTACCTGAAGATAAGCTGTCAGGTCGCTGATGGCCGCGTCAAAGTCTTGCACGATGCCATAGGCGACGGCACGGCGGAGAAGCAGGCTCTTCCCCTTGTTGATATCTTTTGCAGCCTCTATCTGCGCTGAAAGGCCGTCTATCAGTTGGAAAAACGCCGTAGACTGAGCCTCGTCAAGCTGCACGGGGTTGCAGTTCACATAGAGCTTTTCCCGCAAGTTCTCCGTGCGATTGAACTCCTCCACCTCGTGGTCGAAGGCCTGATAGGACTTCACGCCGTTGTTATACTGGAAATAGGAAAGGCCGTACAGGGGCATAAAGGCCACCTCGACGGCACGATTCTGTATCTGGCCGCGATAGGCGCTCTTGTATTCATGCTCCACCTCGTTCTCGTCTTCCCGCACGAGTTGATTGTATTTCTCCGGGTCTATCTCGCTGCGCTTGCGCACATCCTTGCGCTTTCCCTTGTCCCAGCGCGGCTGGATGCCCTGATGCTTGTTCATCTGAGCCTTGAAAATACGAAACTCGTCGAGTTCGGCCTTAGCCGTCATGCCCAGCCGCCGATAAGCGTTGGCACGATAAGAGAGGCCGGTCCAGAAGTTGGGAAACTGCTCTATGACCGTGGTATAGTCGCGGATGGCGGCGCGCAGGTTGCCCGTGCGGTCGTTGAGGAGGGCCCGGTTGAAGATGGCCATGAAGTTCTTGGGCTCCATGCGGATGATGAAGTCGAAGTCGCTGATGGCCCGGTTGTCATCCCCCAACTGCATGCGTAGCTGCCCGCGGTTATAGTGGGCGAGGAAATTGTTAGGATCCAGATCGAGGGCTGTATCATAATCAGACATAGCTCCCCGCAGATTGTTGTAGTTGTAACGAGCCAAAGCCCGGTTCACATAGTTTCCCACGGTCTTGGGCTTCAGATGAATGGCCTTGCTGAGATACTTGTCGGCATCCCTCCACTGCTGGCGCGACAGGCTGATATAGGCTCTCGTGGTCCATGCATCGCCGTCGTAGGGGTCTAATTCCAGGCTCTTGTCGAGCCAGCGAGCCGCCTCCGTCGTGTCTTTCTGATGCAGATAGACCTCCGCATTCAAGGAATAGGCGTTCGCAAACTGGCTCCAGCGGGCGATGATGGTATCTACATCAAGATGAGCCTGCCTGTAGTCCTTGATGTTCATCCGGCAGATGACACGGTTGAACCAGAAGTTTCGCTGCCCGGGATTCAGCCGGATGGCCTGCCCATAGTCCTCGATGGCATCCTCATACTTCTCCTGACGGATGCGCGAGATGGCCCTCAGGTCATAAATCTGGTCAATGTAGGGATTGATACGGATGGCCTGCGTAGCATCGTTTTCCGCTCCCACGAAGTCTTCCAAATAGAACTTAGCCACGGCACGGTAATGCCATGGCTGGTAAAGATAGGGCTTCAGGGCGATAACCTGATTGAAATACTGAATCGACAACACATAATCCTCATAGTGGAGAGCTACCTCCCCACTGGTCAGCAGCCTGTCGGTATTGTACTGGGAAAATCCGGAGAGGCTGAACAATGATGCCAGGAGAATTATAATCTGCCGACGCATAGGACACCAATCAATGCAGGGGTTTCGTGCGGTAGGCACAACGATACTTGCCTTGCATCATCGCCTTCAGTTTGTTTCGTATGAGTTGCTTGCGCAAAGGCTTGATCCGGTCGACAAACATCGTGCCGTCGAGATGGTCGAACTCATGCTGCATCACGCGTGCGAGATAACCTTCCACCCACTCATCATGCTCCTTGAGCTCCTCGTCGACATACTTCACATGGATACGCGTAGGCCGCGTTACGCTCTCGTGGATGCCCGGCACCGAAAGGCAGCCTTCCTCCAAGGTCTCCGTTTCGGTATCGTCATACTCGATGATGTGCGGGTTGATGAAAGCGCGGCAGAAGTTCTCATATTCCGGGAAATCATCCTTCAACACATTCAGGTCAATCACCACCACACGGATAGGCTTGCCTATCTGCGGCGCCGCGAGCCCTACGCCATCGGAAGCGTGCATGGTTTCAAACATGTCTTGTATCAACTGCTTCAGGTCAGGATAGTCCAAGGGAATATCCTCCGCCTGCTTTCGAAGCACCGGCTGTCCATATATATAAATAGGTAATATCATTCAATATCCATTAAAAGTTGTTTCCCGTAATCCCGTTCCTAAGGTATCCTGCCTTACTTACGGGAATTCATCCAATCCTGAAGGATTATCGTGGCACTTATCTCATCCGCCAAGCCCTTGTTTTCCCTGCGGGCTTTCTTGCCGATGCCGCTGTCGAGGATGGCTCGATGTGCCAATACAGAAGTGAACCGCTCGTCGTAATACTCAATCGGAACATCCGGATGCAGCTTTCTCCAGCGGTCTACAAACTGCTCCACACGAGCCATGTTCTCGCTCGGACGCCCATTGGGCTGCATGGGTTTCCCTATAATGATCCGCTCAACCGGCTCTTTCTGGATGTAAGCGACCAGATATTCAAAGATTTCGGATGTAGAAACAGTGGCCAAACCATTTGCAATCAGTTGCAAAGGGTCGGTCACTGCTAATCCCGTGCGTTTCTTGCCGTAGTCTACGGAAAGTATTCGCATCAACTATTTCTTATAGAGCAGCCACGCATCTGGATAGTTGCCACTGCGGAACTGGTTGCGACTTGCAACGGCTGAAGCCTTGTCAGAATGCGTAGAAGCCACCACGCGATACATATTGCGGGCCGAGTTGTAAGCAATCTGAGCATCATAACCGGCAGACTTCAATGTGTTCTGTAGACCTTCCGCATTAGCTTTCAGGGAGAAAGAACCTACCACCACGCTATAAGACTGTAGACCTGCGCCGCTGACAAGGGTAACATCCTCCGTGCGAACGGTTGCATTGTCAACATTGTCTACTACTGTGGTCTGTGTTGCAGGTTGCTGAACGATAGGTGCCACAACAGGCGCTTGAGTAACAGGCTGCTGATCCTGAGCCACCTGTTCCTGAGCCTTAGCCTTCTCGTAAGCCTTCTTATAAGCACTTTCCTTGTTTGTACCACAACTTGCCAAGACGAGGGCAACGCAGAAAGCTGCGCACATAGCCAAACTTTTCTTCATAATTTTCCGTTGTTATTGAAATTAAACTTAAATACTCATTTTAGTGCAACAAAGTTACGAATAATATCGAAAAGACAAGCGGAAATGGCGCATAAAGTTTGTTAAATCCTGTCTCTTATACACATCTCCGAGCCCACGAGACTCGACGTCATC